>NZ_JAPFQV010000059.1:0-41505 GCF_033804685.1 Micromonospora sp. RTP1Z1 | reverse complement strand
CCCCCCCCCCCGCCGGCCCCCCCCCGCCCCCCCCCCCCGCTTCCATACCCGACCTGCCCTGACCTGAGGAGCGAGAGATGACCGAGCTGACCTGCACCGAGCGCCTTGTGATCCCGACCTTCAACGCCGAGTTCGTGCCCGAGGAGGACGGCGGGCCGTGCACCCAGCCGGCGGTCGCCCGCGTGGTGATCGAGCACGACGGCGAGAAGTGCGGGGACGGCGGGCTGTGCCTGTTCGACCCGGAGGAGGGCCTGGAGCTGGCCCCGTGGACGCAGGAGTGCCTGCTGTGCGCCAACCACCTGCACGAGCACGAGGCGGCGGTGGCCGAGCGCGGCGAGCTGGTGGGGGAGACGCTGACGCGCCTGTGACGACCGACGAGAGCCGCCCGGGACCCCGGGCGGTCTCGACCTGTTGGAGGGAAACCGATGGAGAGCAAGAGGGTGCCGGACGTGCCGGCACTGCCGACCGGCGGCGGTGCCGCCGAGGCCGCCGGGTAGGGCGGCGTGGTTCACGTGGAGAAGGTCGACGTGCCGGAGCGGCCGAGCCGGGGCGCGTGGTCGTCGGTGTGGCTGGCGTTCAGTGCCGGCATCGCGGCATCGCTGGCGGCGAACATCGCGCACGCCGGTGCCGGTGCCGTGGCGCGTGCCGTCGCGGGGTGGGCGCCGCTGGCGCTGCTGCTGTGCTCGGAGGTGATGACGCGGGTGCCGCCCCCGCGGCACACCTGGCTGCGGCGCGTGCAGATCGCCAGCACGGTGATCGTCGCCGGGGTCGCCGCGCTGGCCAGCTACCGGCACATGACGGGCCTGGTCCTGGAGTACGGCGAGGACGGCCTGACGGCGAGCACGCTGCCGCTGTCCGTCGCCGGCCTGGTGGTTGTGGCGTCGATCGGGCTGGTGGTGCTGTCGCAGCAGCGGCGCGAGGCGGACGCGGCCGAGCGTGCCGCCGCCCTGGCCCGTGCCGCCGAGCGGGAGGCGTTCCTGGCGTCCGTCGGCGCGGCCCCGGTGCCGCCGCCCCCGGTGCCGGTGCCGCAGCGCGAGCCGGAGCCGGTGCCGCCGGCCGCCGTGCCGGAGCCCGAGCCGGTGCCGCGTGCCGACGAGCCCGAGCCCGTGCCGCTGCCGGACCCCGAGCCGGAGCCGCTGCCGGTGCCGCCGGACCCCGAGCCGGTGCCGCAGTCGGCGTGGGTGCCGCTGCCGTCGCTGGACGTGGTGGTGCCGCCGGAGCCGTGGCCAGCCCAGCAGCCGGTGCCGCCGCCGGACCCGGTGCCGCCGGACACGGCTGACGAGAACGCGGCGGCCCGGAAGGTGTGGCGGGACTCGCTGGCGGCCGGTGAGCCGCTGACGGGCAAGGCGCTCGGCGACCGCTTCAAGCGCAGCGAGCGGTGGGGCCGGAACCGGATCAAGGAGGCCCGGGGCGAGCTCCAGGCCGAGCAGGAGGCCGGCGGCGGCGTCGCCGGCGAAACCGACCAGCAGGAAGCCCGGGTGCCGGTCGGCGCCGGGGTCCAGTAGAGGAGGAGAGACAGATGGTGTCGATGGCGATGATCCAGGCCGCGCGGGCGGCGCAGTTCCCCAGCGACCCGTACGCCTGGGTGCTGACCCGGGACCGGGACCACGAGCTGCACGGCACGTCGGAGTCGGAGGTCGGGACGGCTGGCCCCGGGCAGGCGACCGAGGAGATGTTCGAGCGGGCCCGGACGCAGGGCCGCCGGTTCCGACTGCTCGACGAGGGCGACATCGACGAGGGCGCGATCGCGGACGGGAAGGACGTCGACCCGGACGAGCGCGGCGTGGTGTACGAGGGCCTGATCTGGACCGAGGGGGAGCCCGGCGGCGAGGCCGACTTCGGGCCGCTGTACGACTTCGGCACGCCGAACTACGGGTGCGTCGAGATCCAGTACCGCGAGGGCGACCGCTGGGTTTCGCTGTAGTGGCGAGCCGTCCGGTCGCAGTGGTTGAATGTGACCGGCCTCGTCCCACGATGCCGTGCGGTGTGCGGGGCCGGTCAGGAGAGCCGTCGGGGGACAGCGAGGCCTGACCGGACCCGCAACCGACCAAGAGCCCGGGACCTCGAGCAGGGGGTCCCGGGCTCTTTGTGTCCGCAGTTGTCCGAGTTGCCTGTGAGGTAACAGTGTCTGGAAGGCGACAATTGCTGCGGGTGACTCATACGTGCCCGTAGGTAGCACGGTGCGATGGAGCACTGCTAGCTTATAGGCCGGTCGAGTTCAGGCCGGCTTTTCGCGTGCTGGGGGTCCGATGCGTTGCTACGGGTACGACGAGACAGGACTGGAGATCATCGACGCCGAGGCGGCGGTGATCCGCGACGTCGTGAAGCGAGTGCTCGACGGGGAGAGTATGCGATCAACCGTCGCCGATCTGCGGGCGCGGGAGATCATGACGTCGGCCGGGCGGCCCTGGACCCAGCAGTCGCTGTCGCGGCTGCTGCGCAACCCGCGGCTGGCGGGCCTGCGGACCTACCACGGCGAGGTCGTCGGCAGCGGCTCGTGGGCGCCGATCATCGACGCGGCCACCCACCAGCGGCTGCTGGAGCTGCTGGACGCTCCGGAGCGCAAGCAGCCGGGCGCGACGAACGTGCGGAAGTACCTGCTGTCCGGCGGGTTCCTGGTGTGCGGCTACCCGCTGCCGGATGAGCACGGGCCGGGCACGCACATCGACGGCAAGCCGCTCTACACGCAGCCGAGCAACAGCGGCAAGCGCGGGTACGTCTGCCGGGCCGGCAGCCCGAGCTACGGGTGCGGGCGCATCCGGATCGCGGCGGAGAGCCTGGAGGAGGAGGTCGCCGCCCGGGCGCTCGCGCGGCTGGCGTCGCCGAAGGTGCGCGCCCGGCTGGAGCGCGCGGTCGGCTCGGCGCTAAGCGGCGAGGGGACGATGCAGGCGGTTCTGCAGGCGATCGACGACCGTCTCGCCGAGGCCGGCCAGGCGTACGCCAAGCGGGAGATCAGCCTGGTGACGCTGACGGCGATCGAGGCCGAGGCGAAGCGCGAGCAGAAGCAGCTGCGCGAGCGGCTGGCCCAGGCGCAGCGGTTGCAGGCGCTGCCGGCGACGACGCCGGAAGGCCTGGCCGAGTGGTGGATCGACGCGCCGCTGGAGCGCCGCCGCGAGCTGCTGGCGCTGGTGCTGGACCGGATCGTCGTGAAGCCGGCGACCCGGGCGGGGGCGACGCAGCTCGACGTCGACCGCCTGGAGTTCGTCTGGAAGTGACCGGTGAGTAGTTTCCTCCGCATTGTTCTATCGGCGCGGGGTGCCTCGATGTAACAGGGCGCTGCCGCGTGGTGCGTGAAAAGTATTTGCCGAGTTCGGTTCCGCCCTGTTTTTTCCGGCCACCGTCTGCATAGGATCATCTGCGTTGATCTTTCTTAAGGCTGCCTTAGCCGCCGGCTGCCCTGTGGGGCCGCAGTGGGATGGTTAGTGCATCGAGACGGATGACGGGGAGCTGAGACGTTGTACCGGAAGCGCGAGATCGAGGTCCAGACGCTGGCGGAGCGGATCGAGGCGGAGCTGGCGTCGGGGCGGGCGGACGACGCCGACCTCAGCGACGAGCAGGCGGAGAAGGTGGCGGCCGTGCTGCGGCCTGAGGCGCCGGTCGAGATGCTGTCGAGAGTGGCCGGTCGGGCGGTGCGGCGCACGGTGCGGCGCACGGTGCGGACGGCTCGCAGCATGGCGGCCGCCGGCCCCCTGGCCCCGACGCTCCTCGCGGCGATGGTGTCCTCGACGGCGATGGCATCGTGAGGCGCTCCACGGTCCGGCGTACATAAAACATTGACGGCAAGATCGTCTTTTGACTACAATGAATGTGTACCGCTTGGTGCGCCCCGTTCACTGTGGAGGAAGACGATGGTTGCGAGTGTGACTGCGAAGAAGCCGGCGAAGCCGGTGCTGCGGACGATCCCCGTCGGGAAGATCGAGGCGGACCCGGACCAGCCGCGCAAGCAGTTCACCGAGGAGGAGCTGGCCGAGCTGGCGGCGTCGATGAAGAAGCTCGGCCAGCTCCAGCCGGTCGCCGTGCGGAAGCTGGCGAAGGCGGGCACCTACCGCCTGGTCGTCGGCGAGCGGCGCTGGCGGGCCGCCCAGCAGGGCGGCATCGAGGAGCTGGCCGCGATGGTCTGGGAGATGGACGACGAGGCGGCGTTCATCGCGCAGGTGGCGGAGAACGTCAACCGGCAGGACATGACGGCGATGGAGGAGGCCGCGGCCTATGCGCGCCTCGCGGACGCCGGCTGGGAGGTCGAGGCGATCGCCGAGCTGTTCGGCAAGAGCCAGCCGTACATCGGGTGGCGGATCGACCTGCTCGGCCTGATCGACGACGCGAAGCAGCTCGTGGCCAAGGGGCAGCTGCAGGTGGGCGTCGCCTGGTACGTGTGCCGGCTGTCCGCCGACCAGCAGCGGCGGTTCCTGGTGAAGTGGGCGCGCGGCGAGTTCTCGTCGGCGCGGGACGCGGAGGCGTTCGCCAAGGCGTGCAAGGCGGCGGAGGACCAGGGCGGGTTCTTCCAGCTCGACGAGGCCGAGCACAGCGAGGAAGAGCAGGCGGAGGTGGTCGCCAAGCGGAAGCGGGTGACCAGCAAGATCGACCGCCTGGCGGCGGCCGGCGAGATCCTGGCCGAGCTGGCGCAGCTGGACGAGGTGGAGCTGGCGAAGCTGCTCGCCGGCGCCGACGGCGGCGTGGCCGCGTACCGGCAGCGGGTGGACCACCTGCGGACGGCGGCGGGGAAGGTGTCGGCGAAGCTGCGCAAGGCGCAGGCGATCGCGGCGTCGGTCAAGGTGGAGCTGGACCCGGAGGTCGTGGTGGAGGTGCCGGCCGAGCTGATCGATGTGACGCCGGTGCCGACGGTGCCGGTC
The DNA here is from genome assembly GCF_033804685.1 of Micromonospora sp. RTP1Z1. NCBI lineage: Bacteria > Bacillati > Actinomycetota > Actinomycetes > Micromonosporales > Micromonosporaceae > Micromonospora > Micromonospora sp. RTP1Z1. The sequence continues at coordinate 36,655 of NZ_JAPFQV010000059.1, read as the reverse complement.
AACGACGGGTCGATCAAGGTGGACCCGAACTGCGAGTGGGAGGGCCACGCCGACGCGGTGGAGGAGTATGGCTTCTGCTCGGTGTGCCAGCACTGACCGGTGAGAGTGGACGCCCGGCGGGCTGACCCGCGGGGCGTCCTCGTCTGTCCGCTCGCTGGCTGTCGGGGCGCAGTGGGAGTGCGTATGCTCCGGGCGTGGGCGCCTGTTCGCGTGGGGCCGGCTGATGCCGGTCATCGGGCCGATCGAGCTGCCGCCGTGCGGGGTGTGCCGGCGGGGCAAGGTCAGGGTGCGCCGAGGCGAACGCGACCCGGTGGTGCTGTGCCTGGCCTGCGACGGCGGGCCGCTCGTCGAGAAGGCCCGGAAGGTGCTCTCCGACGATCAGCGGCGGGCTCTGAACCTGTGAGGCGGCTTCGCCGTGGGCGTCAGCTGTACGGTCGCAGTTTGACTGTGCGTGTTCTGTCCGATACAATGTCTATGTACAACCCCCGGCTGTTGGAGGCGATCGGTGCGAGGCGAGTGGTCACAGTCCTGTGGGCGTGGCCGCTGCCGTCTGGGCCGGCCCGCCTGCGGCAGGCGATGCGACGAGCGCAGGCCGAGCTGTACCGGCAGGCGCGGATGCTGAACGCGGTCCCGCTCGGACCGGCGGCCTTCCGGGTCGCCCGACGCGCGGTGTTCGACAGCCAAGCCGGTCCGGCGCTCGTCGCGGAAGTCAGGGCAGCCCAGCTGCCGAAACCGAACGGAGAGGGGACGAGTGTGTCCGCAAGCTGTACGGCCGCAATGCCAGATTGCGGCCCGCGTTGCGTGAGGGGTGAGGCCCGATGAGCCTCACCGCCCAGCAGGAAGAGCAGGCTCGCCAGGTGAAGGCGGCCCTGCCGGGCTACCTGGCGGTGCGGGAGATGGCGGCCGCCGTGCTCCTCGCGGCCGGGAAGGACATTGGGCTGCGGCTCGACGAGCGCGACGCCCGGGACCTGGCCGAGGCCGTGGTCGACGCGATCCACAAGGGCGCCGAGGTGCGCGGGATCGCGTTCGCCTGCGACGTCGCCGACATGGAGCTGGCCGCCCACCACCGGTACCTGCTGCCGCCCTCGCGGGCGAAGGCGGAGGCCGGTGACCCGCTGGCCCGCGCCGTGCTGCACGACCTGGAGAAGTACGTCGAGGGCGCGAAGAAGCTGCGTGACGAGCTGGTCGAGCGGCTGGCCCGGGGCGGCGGGCAGTGGATGGCCGAGCGGCAGAAGGTCGTCGCGGTGGTGCCGATGCCGACCCCGGACAAGGGCCAGCACCGGGCCGGGGCCAAGGTCGCGGCGTAGTGGCCGACGACCCGAAGACGGCGCGGGACCGGGCTCTGGCCCGGGCCCGCGCCACCCGGCGCGAGACGGGGGCCGAGCCGCCGCCGCGCCGGGGGCGCCCGACGGTGGCCCGGCCGCCGGCGGACGCCCCGCCGGTCGACGACCGGGTGGCGACCCTGGCCACGAGGTACCTCGTCGACGGCTACAGCGCCGGCGAGGTGGCCGAACGGCTCGGGGTCGACCGCGGCTGGTGCCGGGGGATCGCCGCCCGGCTGCGAGGGAGGAGGTAGCCGATGCCTGACCAGGTGGCGGCCAGCCCCGACGAAGAGCCCGTGGAGTGCGAGGACTGCGGACGTCCGCTGCGGACGAAGCGGGCTCGCGCCGAGCGGGTCGGACCGAAGTGCCGCATCAAGCGGCTACTGATGGAGGGAGCAGCGTGAGCGTGATCCTGAGGCACGAGGGCGGGATCTACGTGCCGAGGGTGGAGGCGAAGGCGGTCCTGCCGCTGCCGCCGCTGCCCGACGCCCAGCCGGTCGACGTCGCCCACGGCGACGCGATCGTGGAGCTGGAGCTGCTGACCATCCAGGGTCCGCCGTCGGTGGTCGCGTCCGCGCTGGACGCGCTGGGCGCTCACCTGGACGAGCTGGTCCCGTTGATCGGGAAGCTCTACTACGACCACGAAGAGCCTCAACATGGAGGGTGAGTTGCAGCTGTACACGAACCGCTACCAGCGGTTCAGCCCTGACCAGGGCGCGCCGGTCCGGACGACGGTCGGCAAGCCCCGGTTCCCGTTGCCGTACGACCTGGCCGGTTTCGCCCGGCTGCTGGCGCCGACGTACGGGATGCTGCGGATGCAGCAGGGGCCGTACCGGCACATCTACCTGGAGCGGCTGGAGGCCGCCGGGGTGGACCTGATCTCCGAGCAGTTCGCGGAGATCGCCGACGCGGCCGATAGCGACCGCCTGGTCCTGCTCTGCTTCTGCGACCTGAACGTGCCGCCGCCGGACAACTGGTGCCATCGGCGCATGTTCGCCGCGTGGTGGGAAGACCAGACCGGACACGAAGTGCGCGAGCTGGACCGGCGGCGCGAAACGCCGGCAGCAACCCTGTTCTGACGACGAAGGAGTTCACGTGGAACTGACTCTTGAACGACCGGAGGCGAGCGTGCCGCTCGACCTCAACCCGGACCTCCAGCCCGGCGAGCCCGGGTACTTCTCGGGGGAGTGGCTGGAGTACCCGTACGACGGCGGCCGCCGGTTCGAGTCGGCGTACGCCGGCACGCTGGTCCGGCGCTGGAACGGCTGGGCGGTGTGGTCCTGCACCCGCGACGTCGCCGCCGCGGTGGTGACCGACCAGGAGCTGTCCCGGCGGCACAACCGGGTGCTGCTGGCGGCGCACGGGATGGCCGGCGACAAGCTGGAGCGGTACCTCGACCAGGACGTGCCGCCGATGCGCTGGGAAGGCGACACGATCGTGGTCGACCGGAAGGCGCTCGACGAGGAGGACCTGCGCATCGAGCCGGACGAGCACGGCCGGTACGTTGTGATGGGCGGCCACTGGATGTGGGAAGAGGTGCCGGTCGACGCGGCCGACACGGTGCACGGGGTCGCTGAGCGACTGTAGCCGTACAGCTGGGGGCCGGTCCGATGGGCCGGCCCCCTTCGCTTGGGCAAGATCAACGGTGATCCCCGGGGGATCACGGCGGGGAACAGAGGGCTACAAGCGGCCACAAGGGAGCACGAGTAGACACGAGCTGAGCAGCGCCGATAGAATATTTGCAGCTCAACGGGTTGGAGCTGCGGGGTTCAAGTCCCCCCTCGGACACCAGAAGATCAACGGTGCGAGCCAGTGCGGCTCGCACCGTTTGTGTTTCCGGGTGGTTGTCAGCCGCAGGCCGAGTTGGCGATAGGCCGGGGAACTTGCCGCTGCGCGTCCGGGTCAACTAGTGACGCTCTGGAGAGCACTTCCTTCACACCGAAGAGGTCACTGGTTCGATCCCAGTATCGCCCACCATCGATATACGCAGGTAGGAAGCCCGTCGCCGGAGCCGCCGGTAACGGGCTTCTCCGCTGTTGCCGCTTAATTTGGGAGCAGTTTGGGAGCAGGCCTCGGAGGCACCCGCCGTTGCCGCACCTGGAGTAGTGGCCCTCTAGGCGGGCGCGCGAACCCGGGGCCGGAAACTCCTCCGGCTTTGGGTTGAACGTGGCGGCCGGATAGCCTGCCGCGGTTGGCAGTCACCTCGGGCTGCGTCATCTGTTGGCGGAGCGGTAACGGGTGATGATGATCAGCGCAACGGTGGCAGCAGCAGCTGTGCCCGCGACCGTGAGCAGCCAGAGCCCAGAGCCCACGCTGATCTGGGTGGCGGCGCTCGTTCGCCTTCCCGATGCCCAGAGGATCATCCCCACCGACCTGCTCGCTGCATGTCCGCCTCCGTCGGCTGCAGCTCGGCAATCTTCAAGGCCCCGATTCCGAGCAATCCGGTGGCGGAGAGGCCAGCAGAGACCGGTGCAGCGGCGGGCGTCCGCTGGCCCCGCAGAGCCAGTCCGCCGTAGACAGTCACCACGAGGCCGAGCCCGGCAGTGATCCAACCGTCCGAACCGTCGACCCAGGACACGGACATCTTGCCCAGGATCGGTCCGCTGACCTTGGCCCAAGGCATGACCGAGCCAATGACGGCGGCAAGGCCGGCGCCCAGCATGAGCCACTCACGGACCGGCGGGACCGTCCGAGTACGGGTGTAACCGGTCTGGCGCGACATGCCGAGCCTGGATGGCTCGGCGGGAAGGACAGCAACGTCCGAGATCATCGAATCGACGGTCAGCGCCGCGGCCTCCGGCTAAGGCCAGAAGCCACCGGGCCGACTCCTCCGTCGAGGCGGATCTAGAGCGGTGGCCTAAGGCCCAGGGCGGTTAGGACGATATGTAGCGGATGAGGCTCCTATTCGCCCGCCTGACCTGGATTCTTGCCCTGCCTCGTCCAGCCAAGGAACCTTCCGAACAGGAGCATGTGATCTGGCCCAGGCTCGGGGTTGAGCTTGCGCAGCTCGTCCGCGGCCTCGCCGAGCATGGACGCCAGGTACACGCGCAGCGCTACTTGATCGTTTGCGTACTCCGCCGAGAGTCTCAACCGAGCCTCCCCGCACGGCCACGGCTGCGCGCAGTCTCGACACAGCCATAAAGGGCGGATGGGTAGATGCTCACGCATGCCGGCCGCCTTTCGCGCGGTACGCCTGTCCTCTCGTGAGCCCGTTTCCCACCCACATGATCTCGGTCTGCTGATTCCAGTGGGGCGAGTCGGCCCGCCTGGGCGGCTCGACCCGCTGAGGCTCGACGGGCACGGGAAGGCGCTTGTCTGGGCACGTCTTCCACCTCAGTCCGCAGGAGCAATCGCGGCGGAACCAGCGCCGCCACACGGGCCGATGGATGGGTGCGAGCGGCACGGGTTTGGGTGCTCTCCTCCTGGGCATGCGCTGACTCTCGCCGACGGGTTTACGACTCGTCAAGGGGGTAGGGTGACGTGTCGTAAACAGCCCCGGTCGCATGGTCGGCACTGATGACCGGGGATGTAATGGCCATGGCCGAGATCGCGGCCTTCCTCGGTGTGTCCAGGCAGCGAGCGAACACACTCGCCGACCGTCTCGACTTCCCTGAGCCGATTGCGCACCTGACCGTGGGGCGGGTGTGGGCGACGGCCGACATCCGGGCCTGGGCAGAGAAGCGCCGCAGGGAGCTTGAAGGCGAAGCTGGCTAGACCCGTCGCGCGCCAGCTCTCCGCCCTGTGCCGGGCAGGGCTCGTAATCCACCTCGGGGGTTGGGCCAGGCGGTCATCGGCTCGTTCGTCGACCGCAGCGCGTCTTCAGGACCCAGTCTCTTGTGGCCGGGTTGGACGAGCTGTGGCTCCAAGTGCAGCAGAACGGAAGTTTCCAGTTCTCCGGCGTGCGCGTCGTCTTCGCCGGCGGTGCTCATGCCTGCGGGCGAGTCCTTGAAGGACTGACTAGGTCATGGCAAAGTATGCGCAGGATGAGCGTAACGATCGAGGTATTTTGGAATGAGGAGCCGCAGGAGCTGTCTGAGAGGCAGTTTCTCGCTCAGCTTAAGGCCGACCTAATTTCGCGAGGCGTATCGACGATCATCCTCGTAAACTTCTTCACGGCAAATGGTTCTCGCCAGGTCGATTTTCTCATTATCACTGACCAGCATGTGTGCCACGTCGAACTCAAGAACTATACGAAACCCATTGTCGGACAAACGAATGGACCTTGGTCTGCGCGACAGCCCGACGGCAGCCTCGAGGTCATCGATCGCCAGAACCCGTACACTCAAGCGGTCACCTGTCGGTTTGCCCTCAGCGACGACATGCACTCGCTTATCGAGAAAGACAAGAGCGTACCGCCCCTGATTGGTAGGAAGTTTTACACACAGTTCGATAGCGTTGTGTGTGTCTACCCTCGTTTAGAAGAGGGCTCGGAAGTTCCGGGCGACTACAAGGCGAGGACCCTCGGCTATCCCGAATTCCTGGACTTCTTGACATCGCCGGGCGCCCGCCCAACCTGGAACCGCGAACACTGGCTTGCATTTGTTCGGATGCTGGCGCTGACGAACGCCGTCGACTCCGTGACGAAGCAAGATCTTTCCGTGGCTGCGGCGATCGAGCTGATCGAGAACTACCGGCGGCGGTTACGCGGCTTCTACGGCACTGGGCTCCACGAACTCGTCCCATTGCCCGCCAGTGTCGGCTCCGAACTGACGGTAACCGTCCGGGCTGACAGCGTGCTCGCCGCAGCAAGGCATCTCCAGCTCGTTGGACCGTCGGGAAGCGGAAAATCACATCTCGCTAAGCACACCGCGCTGGACAAGGCTGCGGAAGGCCACGTTCCGGTTTTTATTGCCGCGGGTGCCTATGAGGGCCGGCTATCGTGGACGCTCGACCGAAGTGTAGCCCGGTTTTCCTCCGTCACGGCTGGAGAGTTGTTTAAGGCCGCGACTGTCGCCCACCAGCAAGTTCTGCTCATCGTCGACGGCTTCAACGAATGTCCGCAGCCCTTCCAGGAAGCCCTGCTCGGCGACTTGAGCGCGCTTTGCCTGCGCATACCTGCTTGGACGTTGCTGACGAGCCAGGCCCCAATCGCCTCGCCCGAGGTCCTCCAAGGCGAGAGCATGTGGCTCGGGGACCTGGCAGAGGGTGATCGTCGGGCGATACTCGCGTCGTATGGGGCACCGGAGATCCTGTCACTCTGCGATCCCTTCACGACGGCGTATGAGCTTGCGATCGCTGCCGAGTGCGCCGCCGAGTTGCAAGGCGCGCCCACAACAGCGGAACTGCTCGCCGCGTTCGTTCGGAAACGGCTGAGGACGGCCGGCTCGCCAGCGCATACCCGCGGGGCGCTACGAAGGATCGCGCTCGCCATGGACGAGCAGCTCGTGACGTCGCTGCCTCTCGATGAAGTGTGGCGGGTCGTGGAACGATACGCCGCCGACGTGTCCGCACCAGCGAACGTGATCGACGACGTGTTCGCTACCACCCTGGCGGCGACGGATCAGGGCAGGTTCGCGTTCTCGCATGAACTCATCGGCCGGTTCCTAGCCGTTGAAGGCTTGGCGCTGCAACACCCCAATCCCACCGATCTCGCCGCCGAACTCCGTAAGCCCCGGCATGAAGACCTCATGCCGCTGGCCGTCCAACTCGAAGGAGACACCACCCGGCTGGATCAGTTGCTCACCGGTCTCGCTCAGTACGACTTGTATGTGGGCGCCATGCAAGCTAGCCACGGCGCGCTTGCCGCCCGCGTGACGCGCGAGGCCACGGTGCGGCTGCTTGACGACGTCACTCGTGGCCTAGAGCAGACGACGTTCACTGTTCCTTCCGAGTACAAGGTCGAGGTAGTGGGAGGGCACCGGGTCACGGCCAACGACTTGGCGCTCCTGTCGATGGTCGGTATTGCAGTACTACGCGGTCACTTTGTCGCCGAAGTAGCCAGACTGCTGGACGCCACCGACGCGGCATGCCGGCGATCCTTCGCGGCGCAAGGTGCTGCCGGGAAGCAGCCCTCGATGTCAACGATCGTGTCGGCTGTACTGTTCGGCTTGGGCAACGCCCGCAGGGATGTAGCCGCGGCCATCATCATTGAGGCTTGCCGCATGGGCCGCACGAGCCTTGACCGCCGCTTGTGTTGGGACGGGGCCGCCGAGATTAGCGACGATGGCTTGGCCCTACTGGTGGATGGCGCAGGCCCACAGACGCCTGGACGGCTGCTCCTGCTGTGTGAGGTGCTCCACGCGGTCAATGGGCTGCGGACAGCAGCGCTGGCGGCACGCGTATTGCGAATTTGCTGGAGCACCCCTGCGTATCACGTGCGGCTCGAAGCGCTCGACATGATCCTTTCGTTCGTCATGGCGACCGACGGAGAACCCGAGCGCGAGGAGATCGTCGCCGTCCTCGAAGGACTTCACACCGACCACATCATGTTGTCCAGCCTGCTTCTCGAAACCCTCAACGCCTACGGCCTCCTCGACCTACCAGAAAAACATGACCACATCGCGGCTGAGATCGAGGAGGTACTGGAGAACCCCACAGACAGGCAGTACCAGGAGCGAGCGTACGGCATCTTTTCGAGCCAATTTGAAGATATTGTCGGTCCACCATATTTCGCCGCATTGGAGGCGCTTGCGCCGGAGCGGCGGGTCGCGCTACTTACCGTTGCCGCGCTCGGCGCGACGTCGGACAGCTTCTGGCTCGACACGTTACTCAAGGAACTAATTAGGGCGGCTGATCCACAGACGCTACCGGCTTTCCAATACTGGGCCAGCCACTTGGATACCGAAACACCTTTCAAGCAGGGAGTCGGTGCCAGTTACATGCTCGCGATGGCCGGCTGTGCGCTCTTTCTCGGTGAGCCACCGCAGCTACTCAGTTGCCGCACGCAAGCTGAGGAGGCTTGGCAGTGTTACGGTGGCATCGTTTTCTGGCTCCACAAGAAAGGGCTATCGACAGAAGAGGTCGCTGCACGCTGCGAGCCGTTGTGGAGAAGGCTGGAGGCTGACCTACTGCCGGCAGCCGCCGATCCAATGTACTGGTTTACGACCGCGGGCAGCACGCTGATCAGTGGCGGGCCGCCACTGCTTCAGTCTATTGCGACAACCTTTCCCGGCAAGATTCGGGACATTTTCGAATGGAGCCTGACGCATCGCACTGAGTTAGTGGCGATCTTCCAACACGCGTTCGGAGACCGGGATATCCGTATCGTGAGCATCCTCGAATCGGTGGGCGATGCCGGAACAGTGGAACTCCTCAAGCGGTATGTGGAAGATCCGGAGCTTGGGCGGGTGGCGGTTAGCGCGATACGGAGGCTGCAAAGCAGGTGACGCCAACAGCCTCAGCTTCACCGTCCGCTTCGATCCCCATCCCATAGGGCCACTGATGCGGCGGCCGGGGGTGTACGGCGTCGAGTTTTGCCAGCACGTCGCGATGGTGGCCGGGCGGCACGAACTGATCCGGGGGCGAGCCTGTGAGCATGGGGCTCGGTTCCGCTGGGCCGGTGTCGAGCCGGGCCTGTGGCCTTTCAGGACTTCGTGTTCAACTGCGCACCGCGCTCAGCCAGGTAGGCGACGCACTGCCGCCCGAGTTCGGTCAACGTCCACGCGCCGCCGGTGTACCAGACCAGCGTCTTCGTCCGGGTGTCCGTCGCCATACCTGCGGCCGCCAGTTTGCTGATCAACGCGTCGAACGCCTCGCCGATGCCCTCGTCGGCGGCCATCACATGCTCAGCGTGCCAGCGTCCCTCCACCCCGTTCGGGTTGGGCTCGGACAAGATCTGGAGCAACCGCAGGTGGGGTCTCTGCAGGTCGCGCACGGCGTCGAAGACCATGGCGGCAACGTCAACATTCGCGCCGTCCCGGGCGCCACGAACGAAGATGCTCGCGAGGAGATCGATCTTCCAGCCATCCAGCGCCCGCGACGCAGACTCAGCGACCTGAGCAAACAACTCCAGCGTGCGCGGGTCCTCCATGGCCTCTCGGAGCACGTCCTCGGCCGGTACGCCCGCCTCAGCGGACACTGACTCGGTGAATTGCTTCACCCTCTCCACGCGGTCGGACCAGAGCCGGTAACCTACGCCGACCATGGCCTCGGCGACCGAGCCGGCGGCTACTCCGACGCTCCCGCCTACGGCGGTGGCGGCCTCTGGTGGCAATTGAGCAGCGATGCCAATCATCGTGCACGTTGCCGCAACCGCCGGGGCCACCGCGCCACCGTTCGCCCACTGGCCGGCGACGCCGGCCGCTCGCCGAGCAATCTCATCCACGACTAACAGTGTGCTGGGCTACCGCAAGCCCCGATCGTGTCGGCACCGGGATTTGGGGGCAGACGCCGGGGCGAGGCCCGATGATCGTCGGCCAGCGGGCTTTGCCGCGGAGATGCACCTGCACTGGCTCGTGCGGTGCACGGTCCTCTAGGAGGCGGAGGGTCAGTGCCAGCTTCAGCATCCTCTTGCCAGGCTCGGCCGGGCCGGTGGTCGTCGAGGCGCTCCCAGCTACCGTCAGGCGGAACAGCAGGGCGCGAACGCAATACAGGGTCGGCGCTCCCGCAAGGTTGGTGGTGTACCAATAATTGTCATTACGTGGTGGAGGACGCGGTCTTTCCGGTCGGCTTGGCAAGCTGGTTGGGGAGGGGTTTCTCGGTGGTTGTCGCGTGCTGTTGTGCATCGTCGGATGCCTTCGGCGAGGTCTGATCCGGCTGTGGGCCATCTTGGGAGGAGATCGCCGTGGACACGAGGCTCGGGGCTACTGGTTCGACGGGTTGGGGCTCGTCGGAGGATCTGAGCCGCGGGGGCGCCGGCATCCAGGGTTTGAGGTTCTGAATGACCTGCTCGTAGAAGTCGTCGACGGCTCTGAGGAGCGAGTCGATGAATGCCCCTCGGCCGGTACCGCGCTTCGAGCCCGCCGCAGAGACTTGCGCGATGCGGAAGGACCGCAGTTCCTTCGTGGGGTCGCTGATCAAGGTCGTCGGGTCACTCCGGACCACTCGGAGAAGTTCAACGTTTCCTGGCCCTCGGCCATGCATCGTGAACGCCTCGATCCGCACGTTGTCCGGGGCATCTTTAAGCTGGCGTATCAGCCAATTGACCCGGGTCGCGGGTCTGCCCGCGCGCGGCGCATCCACATCAACGTGACAGACGATCTTGGCGGCACGCAGATCGGCCGTGATGTAGAGCGAGCCGATGGCGCCCGGGATCTTCAGCCCTGCGGTCATGAGGCCGGTGGACGCCAACTGCGTGACCAGCATCTGGGTTCGGCTGGCGGGATCGGCCAGTTCTCGGCGGGTAAGGGCAGGCGTGACCTCCGTGCCCAGTCGCCGCCCCAACTTGAGGCCGGCGTAGCGCACCAGGGCGTCGAACCGTCCGGCGATCTCGGTGACAACGGAGTCGGTGGGCCGCAGCGTGCCCGCGCTGACCGCCTCCCGCACCGGCACCCATGCCGGGCCCATGTCGTTGAACTCCATAGCCCCGGACCGAGGATGTTCCAGGTATCGGATCAACTCGCCAAGAACCCACGCTTGGTCAGGGTCTGCGACGCCGCGATATTCCTTCTGCATGACGGCTGCCGTGAGGATCTCGCTCCACGGTAGGTGGTGAAGTGTCACCCTCTTGAGCTTGCGTCTGTCGACCGGCGTCGGATGCTGGCCCGCGACGGGAGGTATCTCGTTGGAGACCGTGATCAACGCATCGAAGCCCTCGTCTCTAGCCACATCCAGGTAGCGCTCGAGCTGCTCTGACTGCAGCTGATTGCTGCCTGTCTTGACCTCTACGAGCGCGGTCCACTGGCGCTGGCCGCGGGTGACCCGGATGAGGCCGTCGGGGAAGCACTGCTTGTCGCCGTGCTTGAAGGGAACCTCGATAAACGTCTGCACGGGACCGGCTGGCGCGCCCAGCGGCTGGGTGAGGGCTCGACCGAACTCTCGTACGGCGGTCATTACCGCGAGCAGTGCCGACGTCGCGCGCCGCTCCTGCTCTTCAGCGCCGTTAATCCCAGACGTGGGGATGAGACGGGCGGTAAGCCAGGTGTCCTCCGGCATGGATCACTCCTCGTAACGGGGGTTTCACGCAAACTACACCTAAGGTGCATGGAGAAAACGGACCGACTGAAGCGACGAGTGCACAGGAAAGCCGACCGATTCGGACGTAGAGCAGGGGCATAGGGGCGGACGGTGACCACTGGTACCCGCCGGTCCCTCCTATTAGGTCGTACGCGACTGCAGGGTTTTTGCTTCGGCAGGGCAGGAGGTGGGCCAGGTCGGGGAGATAGCAACGCATCTGGACGCGCAGGCCGAGGCGTTCCGCAGCCGGCCTCTTGGCAGCGGGCATTACACGTTCTTGTGGATGGGCGGGTTGACGATCAAGGTCCGGGACACCGGCCGCCCTGAACGTCCACGCTCTCGTCGCCGTTGACGTCATCGGAGATGGCCGACGCGAGGTTCTCGGCCTGGACGTCGCCTCAGGCGAGGACGGAGCCGGTTGGTTGGTGTTTCTGGCGGTCGTTGACCGCCCGCGGCCTGTCCGGCGCGTAGCTTGTGATCTCCGATGCTCACCGCGGTCTCGCCATCCCGATCGGCGCCGCACTACCCGGTCCCAGGTCACAGGGGTCGGCCCGGACCAGCTACCTGCGCGAGCTGCTGATCAAGGTGCCCAAGCCGACGCAGCCGTGGATCGCCACCCTCGTGCGCTCAATCTTGGACCAACCCGACGTCGACGCGGTCCGAGCGCCAGTCGAACCGCAGAGGTTGATGGCGACGGTCATCATGGCTTTGTGGCGGCGGTGGAAGCGTGGTTCCTTGGCGGACCGGTCGACGGACGGCTGATGCCGGTGGAGACGACTGTTGAGGGCGACCTGCCAGAGGTGGTGAGGATGCCTCAGGGCGGGCTGTATGTCGGTGCATCCGAGGTTGCGGCGTCGGCGGCTGAGCACGTGTACGTCCTGGGCGATCGTTTCGACGACATCCACGTCTACCGGTACCAGCGGACCGACGAGGCGTAGGCCGATGGGTACCGATGGACTCATCGGGGACCAGTAAGCCCCTCTCACCTGGTTGCGGTGCGCCCCGGCGACCTCTACCTGCGGACCGAGCATTGCTGCGATACCAGGTTGGCGAGTGAGGCCTGAGGTTCCGTCTCGGCCATCACCTCGCCCGCCACGCCGACGCGGCTTGGGACGTGGACGCCGAGTACGACCGGCAACTTGCGGGATGGCAACCAGTGGTGAGCCGCTCGGGTGCAAGCCCTGGCGGCACATGAGCAACGAGTCGGCGTAGCTGGCCGTGCGCAGCGGCGGTCTGCGCTAAATAGCGGCGAAGCGAGCGACGACCGGTGCGTGATCTGGCACGACGGCAGCCTGACGGCTGCGGGTGGAAGCGCCGATGGAGGTGATGTCGTCGACCAGAGAGTCGATGCTGGCCAGGCGCAGTTGTAGGTCGCGGGTGGCGAGGATGTGGTCGATGAGCTCGCCGCGGCCTTGGTAGATGCGGGAGTAGGCGCGGGCTGGGGGCAGACGGCGTCCGAGGTTGTACACCCGCACCGCGTCGCCCTTGTCCGGGCGGTGAATGTCCCCGTCGGCGGGACCTTCCAGCAGGACAGTGGTGACGGCGTCCGGTCCGTCGTTGAGATCCCCGCACAGGATCGTCGGCATCCCGGGCTGCCCGTCGACAGCGGCTCCGGCCAGAACGTCGTTGAGGTGTACGCGGAGGGCGACGGCTTCGGCGGTGCGGCGCAGCAGGGCGTAGCCGGCGCCGCGCGCGCGTTCGTCTTCGTTGACGGGGTAGCGCCTCCCGCCCGGGTAGGTGAGTAGCTTGCTCTTGAGGTGGGCGGTGAGCAGCCGCAGCCCTGGGCCGCCGCGGTCGACGTGCACCTGGACCGCTCCGCGGCCGAGCGCGGTGAGTGTCCCGTCATCGACGTCGGGGACCGCCGGCAGGCCGGCCTGCGGCAGCGCGACGATCTGCGCTTCCTCGGTGAGGGCGTGCCGGGCGAGGACAGCGACGCGGATCCCACGGCCGTCCGGGTGCGCCGACACGACCGCCTGCCACGGGTCGCCGAGGGCTGCCCTGAGATCTTCAGCCGCTGCCGGAGGGCCGATCTCCTGCAGGGCGACGACGTCCGCGCCGGTGCCGGAGATGAGGCCGGCAAGGTAGGCGAGCTTCGCGGCGTAGGTCTCCGCTGCCGAGGTGTCGGTGCTGTCAGGCCTGAACAGGTTCTCCACGTTCCAGGTCATGACGATCAGGTCGTTGGCCACCGTCGCCCCCTGCGTCCAGGTGTGCTACCAGCCTCAGGTCGCACTGTAGGACGCCGTTCGAGCATGGATTGCCTCTGCGTCGCCATGTCGACAGCGACGAGCAGGGTGGCACAGAAGGGCCTGCCACAGCTGCCGACGGCGCGACGCGGACGAGGGGTCGGTTGGGACCAATCTTCGCGGAAGGATCCTCACCTCTTTACGGAGATGACCGTCGATTGACATGCTCGCTGGAGATGGTCGCTGTCCACCGCGGTTGCCAAGGAGGCCTGCCATGCGCGTCATCCGACGATCCGATCGACCTTCACTGCAGCGACGTGTTGCCGCGACGGCCGTCGCAGCCCTAACTGGCGCCTGCCTGGCCGCCGTCAATGCTCAACCGGTCCTGGCAACGCCTCCCGGCATCCCATCCAAGGCGACCGCGCAGTCGCAGCTCAACGCATTGACGGTGGCGGCTCAGGGCTCGACGAGCGGCTACTCCCGCGATCTGTTCCCGCACTGGATCACCATCAGCGGTACCTGCAACACCCGCGAGCAGGTCCTCAAGCGCGACGGTACCTCCGTCGTAGTCAACAGCTCCTGCGCGGCTACCTCCGGCCGCTGGTACAGCCCGTACGACGGCGCCACCTGGTACGCGGCCTCCGACGTGGACATCGACCACGTCGTACCCCTGGCCGAGGCGTGGCGCTCCGGCGCCAGCTCCTGGACGACCAGCCGCCGGCAGAGCTTCGCCAACGACCTGACCCGCCCCCAGCTGATCGCGGTGACCGACAACGTGAACCAGTCCAAGGGCGACCAGGACCCGTCCACCTGGCAGCCGCCGCTGTCGTCGTACCGGTGTACCTACAGCAAGATGTGGATCACTGTGAAGTACAGCTGGGGCCTGAAGCTGCAGTCGTCGGAGAAGTCCGCCCTGCAGAGCATGCTCAACACCTGCACCTCCTGACCGCGCAGTTCCGGCCGGCGGCGCTGCCCTCTGAGACGCGACCGCCAGCCGGACCCTCTCCGTCACTAGGGCGGGGACGAGGCGGCGTCGCTGGCTTGCTTGCGCCAACTGCCGCCGGCGTCGGCGGCGAGGAGACGCTGGATCATCGCGAGGGCTTCGGGCTCGGTGTCGAACTCCCACCGCAGCACCCGGCCTGTCTCGCTGTCCCCGGCGCGGGCGACGACCTTCCATCGGACCTGGCGGGTCAGCCACACGTCGCGGCGGCCCAGGCGCCCCCAGATCCCGTTCCACCATCTTGCCGCCACGTCCTCCACCACGGCATCGTACAAGTGTTCGACCGACGTGCGTCAGCTAAGTCGGTGGTCGAGGGCGGTGTGGCGGCGGCCGGCGCCGACGGTGCGTACGGCGGCGGCGAGGGCGCGGCGGGAGCCGACGAGGACGACGAGTTGTTTGGCGCGGGTGACGGCGGTGTAGAGCAGGTTGCGTTGCAGCATCATCCACGCGCTGGTGGTCAGGGGGATGACGACGGCGGGGTATTCGGAGCCTTGGGAGCGGTGGATGGTCATGGCGTAGGCGTGGGCGAGTTCGTCGAGTTCGTCGAAGTCGTAGTCGATGCTCTCGTACTCGTCGGTGCGCACCGTGAGGGTTTGCTCCTCGGTGGAGAGGGCGGTGACGATGCCGAGGGTGCCGTTGAAGACGCCGGCTTGGCCCTTGTCGTAGTTGTTGCGGATCTGGGTGACCTTGTCGCCGATGCGGAACACCCGCCCGCCTGCGCGCCGTTCGGGCTGGCCCTCGCGGTGCGGGGTGAGGCGCTGTTGCAGCAGGGTGTTGAGGGCGCCGGCGCCGGCGGGGCCGCGGTGCATGGGGGTGAGGACCTGAACGTCCCGGCGCGGGTCGAGCCCGAAGCGCGCCGGTATGCGGGTGTAGGCGACGTCGACGGTGAGCGCGGCGGTGGCGTCGGTGTCGTCGCAGGCGAACAGGAAGAAGTCCGACATGCCCTCGAGAAGGGGTGGTTTGCCGGCGTTGATGCGGTGGGCATTGGTGACGACGCCGGACTGGGCGGCCTGGCGGAAGATCTGCGTCAGCCGCACCCTGGGGATCGCCGGGGCGGCGAGCAGGTCGCGCAGGACTTCCCCGGCGCCGACCGACGGGAGTTGGTCGACGTCGCCGACCAGGAGCAGGTGCGCGCCGGGTGGGACGGCTTTGACGAGCTTGTTGGCAAGGATCAGGTCGAGCATGGAGGCCTCGTCGACCACGAGCAGGTCCACGTCGAGGGGGTTGTCCCGGTCGTAGGAGGCGTCCCCGCCGGGGCGTAGCTGCAGGAGTCGGTGCACGGTGGCGGCGGGGTGGCCGGTGAGCTCGGAGAGGCGCTTGGCGGCGCGGCCGGTCGGGGCGACGAGGGTGACCTTGGCCTTTTTCGCGGCGGCGAGTTCGACGATCGAACGGACGGTGAAGCTCTTGCCGCAGCCCGGCCCCCCAGTGAGCACCGCCACCTTCGATGTGAGCGCGAGGCGGACGGCCTGTTCCTGCTCGGGGGCCAGGTCCGCGCCGGTGCGGGCCTTCAGCCACGTGAGGGCCTTGCCCCAGTCCACCCCGGCGAAGTGGGGCAGCCGGTCGGCCCGGTCGTGCAGCAGACGCAGCAGGGAGCCGGCGAGGGACTGCTCGGCGCGGTGGAACGGCACCAGGTACACCGCCTGCACCGGCTCACCGTCGCCGCCGGGCAGGGTCTCGCGGACGACGCCCTCGTCGGCGACCAGGTCGTCGAGGCAGCCGGTGACGAGGTCGCCGGGCACGTCGAGGATCTTCGTGGCGTCGGCGACGAGCTGCGCGCCAGGCAGGTAGCAGTGCCCCGAGTCGGTGGCCTCGGACAGGGTGTACTGCAGGCCGGCCATGACCCGCTGAGGGCTGTCGTGGGGGATCCCGACGGCTTGGGCGATGGTGTCGGCGGTCTTGAACCCGATGCCCCACACGTCCGCGGCCAGCCGGTACGGCTCCTTCGTGACCACGTCGATGGACGCGTCGGCGTACTGCTTGAAGATCCGCACTGCTAGGGACGTCGACACCCCGACACCTTGCAGGAAGACCATCACCTCCTTGATGGCCTTCTGTTCCTCCCACGCCGCGGTGATCTTCGCCGTGCGCTTCGGCCCCAGCCCCGGCACCTCCACCAGCCGGGAGGGTTCCTCCTCGATCACCCGCAGGGTGTCCAGGCCGAAGTGCGCCACGATCCGCTCGGCGAACACCGGCCCGATCCCCTTGACCAGGCCCGAGCCGAGGTAGCGCCGGATGCCCTGGACCGTGGCCGGCAAGACGGTGGTGTAGGAGTCGACCTCGAACTGCCTGCCGTACTGCGGATGCGACGACCAGCGCCCCGACAGGCGCAGGCTCTCCCCGGGCTGTGCACCCAACAACGCACCCACCACGGTCAACAGGTCACTGCCGCGGTCGGTCGCCACGCGGGCGACGGTGTACCCCGTCTCTTCGTTGACGTACGTCAGCCGCTCCAACACCGCATCCAGGGTGGCCAGCGGGGGACGGGTGGGAGCAGACACGGCCACCATCTTGCCGTCCCCTGCTGACACCGCTGCGAGCAGACGATCACCTAGGGACGTGCCTCGGTGACCGCACCATCTCGCGCCCACACCTGCTTGCCGTCCGGCCAGGTGACAGCAGGTCCGTCGTCGGAGTGAAGTTGGCCTTGTGCGTTGAGGCGCAGGAGGGTGGGTCGTTCGCTCATGACGGCTACGTCCGCGAACGGCCACCATGGCCCGGACGCCAACGCCACCTCCCTGCATCCTTCCCATGCGAGGTCAGGTGCGGTGCCGAGCACGGCCCGGTAGGTGTCGATGGCGGCGAGCACTACCCGATCCGGCGGCAGCGCTGTCGCGGATGGCCTACCGGCTCTCGGTGCCGGCCGGGCACCAGGTGCGCGCAGGCTGCCACGAGTGCGGGCAACCCTTCGCTGCGGGCTGGCGTGGCTGGCTGTCCCTACCGGCACGGTGCGGCCGGTGCCGGACCCGACCCGGCCCGCCGTGGTGGTGGTGCAGCGGCACCGCCGCGGCCGCCACGCTGGTGATGGGCTGGCGATCGCCCGCCGCACACCCCGCAGACGCGGTGCTGTTCACCGCGTGGCTCATCCAGACCGGGGTCCTGCTGTCGAGCGTCGACGTGGCGGTACGCCGCCTCCCGACACCCGTGGTGGCATGGACGTCGGCCATGACAGCCGTGCTGATCGCCGCCGCCGCCAACTTGTCGAGGCGTCCTGGCCTGCTGGTGACAGCGCTGGCGGCGTCCGCCGTGCTGACTCTGTTCTACCTGTTACTCGTCCTGGTCCTCGGCAGCCAGGTCGGCATGGGAGACGTCCGCGTCGCGGCCCTGACCGGGTTGTTGCTGGGCGCCAGCGGTTGGACCGCCGTCGTGCTCGGGGCCGTGCTGCCGTACCTGATGGCGCTGCCGGTGGCCCTGACCCAGCTGGTTCGTGCCGGCCACGACCGGAACAGTCTGGAGTTGCCGTTCGGGCCGTTCCTGCTCGCCGCCGCGGCGCTGGCCGGCTGACGCCTCCCGCCGCGACCGCCCGCCACGGTGAAGGCTGCCGCTCCCGGGCGTTCACTAGGCGATCCGCACCCAGGGGAAAGCCGGGTGGCCGGCTGGCGGTTCGGGTGCAGTGCCAGCGGACATGAAAGTCCCGACGTCCGCTGGGCAGGTGGCCACGCTCGACCGGTTCATCCGCGACCACCGCATAGCGGCATACGGTGGGTGGGGTGCACGAGCTTTCGTGATCGCGGGTTCTTGGCCGCATCGCCGGGGGCGCCTTTGTGGCCGCCGGGTGCTGCGGCCGAAAGCCTGGCCAGGTACCGCTGTCGACCCGCTGGTTGAAAGTCGTATCAGCAGATGTGCGGCCGCTTGGCGTCTAGCCGTTCTCCTTCACGTAGACCCCAGCTCCGGGCAGCGATTCCGTCAGTCCCTGCATCTTCAAGATCAGAAACACGCGGTCCGCGACGAAGCTGGACACCTCGTACTGCTGGCACAATTCGGCGCGGCTCGGCAGGCGTGAGCCGGGCGGAAACTCCCCGGACTTGATCCGGTTCGTCATGTCTTCGGCTACGCGCTGGTAGGCGTACTGCGGTGGCACTGGTAGTTCCCTCCGGTCGGCACCTCCTACTCAATCACCCATGGCGAGTCCTTGACTAGCAATGGCTAACCATGGCAGGTTCGATGCCAGGTCCCTCCGGTCGGCAACCTACGGGACCTCGGATAGCGGTCCGGGCACCTGATCGGCGATCGGTGCCCGGACCTGCTCGCCCCTGGAGGTCTGACCGTGCCCATTGATGACGGACCCATCACGCCCGCCCTGGTTCTCTGGACGGCCAAGCGGGTGATCACGGCGCACTCCGAGCCGCCCAACCCGCACCGGGCCACTGGCCGCTGCATGCAGTGCCGGGACAACGGGTGCGACATGCTGAGTTGGGCGATCGGCGTGGTCAAGGCGCACCGGCGGGACCCGCACGAGGGCGCAGGGTTCTCCTCAGCAACGGACAAGTCCGCGTGGGCGCAGGAGACCCCTGACCAGCTGTGGTCCTCACGAGCGCCCCCTTGCGCACCTTGCCGGTTATGGACGAGCGCCGCCAGCACGGCTCCCGCGACGAGAAATGGGCCGAAGGGGGGAGGTCCGGTATCCGTCGGGCGAGCCGTACCAGCGCGACCGGCGCGGCGAGCAGATAGGGCAGGAAGCCCGCCGACCAGCACGGCCGACCAGCTGACGGCACCGAGCGCCAGTCCGAGCAGCGGGGCGAGCCGTACGTCGCCCATGCCCGGGCCGCCACCCGTCGCCAGGGCCAGGAGGGCGTACCCGCCGCCGAGCGCCGCTGCAGCCAGCAGCGCGGATCCGAGAAGGGACGGCCGGTCGGTGAACAGGTCGTGCATAAGCAGGAGCGTGCCGGCCGTGATTGCTGCGAGGCGGATGACCAGGGTGGGCAGGCGACGTACGGCTACGTCGACAACGGAGAGCAGGACACCTGCGTACAGGACCACCAGCCAGACGGCCAGGACGAACCCGTTGCCCGACGGGTCGACCGGGACCCGCCACGCGATGACCGCCGAGGCAAGGCCGAGTCCCACCCCGAACGCCAGTCAGAGTCGACGACCCGAGTGCGACATGGATTGGCGGGGTCTGTCCTGCACCCTCACCGGGACGTGGAAGGAATGAGGATCCGGCGTTGGCCTCGGCGGAATCGTGAGGCGTCGCATCAATGACGGGAGCGACGCTCCTGCGGCCACGCCCGCCCCAGCACTCACAGCGAGGGCGGCCGCTGCGTTGCTCGTCATGAGTCTGCTGGCGCCCGTGCGCGTGCGTGGGCTATCCCGCGTCGGTGTCGCGGCCGACGCGCTGTCCGGTGCCGTCGCGGTAGGTGTCTGTCCACTTCTGAAGCTGGTCCATGAAGGTCAGCAGGAGTGGCAGGAGGTGCTGCCCTGCGGCACTGAGCTGGTAGGGGCTGGCGTCGGCGAGTGTGGAACGGTCGACGAGGCCGTGGTCTTGCAGGCGGCGCAGCGCTTCGATGAGAGACTTCGAACTGGGTGTCGGCCGTATTGTCTGCTGCAGATCGGTGAATCGCATCTGCCGGTGGTGATCCAGCACGGTCAGGATTTCTAGGCTCCACCGGTGCCCGCACAGCCTGACCGCGTCGTAGACAGTTTCAAAACGCTGCACCCGCCTTCCCTCCCCGTCACGGTCGACCAACTCGGCGAGTGTAAGCGCACGAATGCAATCCGTGAACCGCGCTCGGCTGTGAGATTGACTGCCGTCCCTGCGACGGGGATGCGTCAGATAGTGGGGTGCTCTTGGTAAATGCGCAGGTTGGCGCACCCTTCAGCGAGTTCCGCTAGTGACTTGGCTAGCGCGTGCCCGGGCTCGGGCTCGGGCTCGGGCTCGGAGAGTCGATAGATCGCGGCGGGGTCGCTGACATCCCAGCTGCCCGACGCTGACTCGCGACGCACCAGCCCGACAGCCGCCAGCCACCGGAGGTCCTGTCCCAGCCGCTGCCCGGTCGGGCACCGCGCCGCCTGATGAAGTTCGCCGAGGGTGGCGCCCTCCAATGTGCACAGAGTAACGAGCGCCGTGATCGCGTTCGATCTGCGGGCCAATTCAGTCGCAAGACCGTGAGGGTCTCGGCCCTCGTCATCGCTCCTCATATCCGCACTCCCCAGCGATGGTGACGCGGTTCTACGATTTTCGAACCCTGCGGGCATAGTGCGCGAAGCCGACATTCGGCGTCCGGTTTTGAACCCATACGTGTACATCGCTAGTTACCAGGAGGTGGTTACCAATCGGTAGTCACTGGCCGGTAAGCACCTTGCGGTAACCGCGGGTGTTGGGTGTAGAGGTGATTTCAGACCTTGATTGGTGCGACTTCTGCGGGGGTGTCATGGTGCGGCGGGCACGCGTCCGGTTGAACGTGAACGACGTGACGGACGGTGACCAGAGGATAGAGCCTGTCCCCAGTTTCCTCCCTGCGCCCTGGCCTCGACGGCTTCGCGTCACCGCTGCCGCCGTTGTGCTTTTGGGCTTGGTCGGAGCCTGCCGTAGCACCGATTCCCCCAAAGCCAACGAGAGCGCGCCGCCATCGGTGTCGGCACCGGCTCCAGATGCCCGAGACGCTGCGGAGCAGGCGGCGCTTGCTGCGTACCGCGGCATGTGGCAGGCGTACGCGAAGGCGGGCCTCACGGCCAACCCGCAGGAGCCCAACCTGCCGAAGTTTGCCAGCGGGAACGCCTTGCAGTACCTGCGGAACGGCCTGACGGCCTACCGGCGCAAGGGACAGATTCTCTCGGGTCAGTACATCTCGAACCCAGAGGTCGCCGACGTCTCGCTCGCCGCCACGCCGCGGACGGTGACTCTCACCGACTGCGTCGACGACACCAAGTTCCTCGTCTACACCGCCTCCGGCCAGCCGATCAACGACACGCCTGGTGGACGCCGAGCTACTCGGGCCACGGTGACCGACCTCGGCGCGGAGGGCTGGAGCGTGACCAGCTTCGGAGTACAGGAAGTAGGGACATGCTGAGGCACAACCTCCTACGAGCAACCATCGTCTCCGCCCTCGCCGCTGCCCTGATCGTTCCTGCCACCGGTGCCAGGGCCGACGGCGGCATGGGCGGCGTTACCTGCGACCAGACGCCCACAGCCCCCGAGTGCCAGGTCACCGCAGGCACACCGGGGTCGCCGAGCGGCGGAGGGTCCGGCGGCGATGGCAACGGCGAATCAGGGGACGGATCCGGCGGGGGCAGCGAATCGCCCTGCACTTACAGGAGGTTGCCGCAGCAGCAGGCGCCGCCGGCGGGTGCGGGGCCGGGTGCCTGGTACGAGCAGTCGTGCTTGCAGGGCGGTATCGGCTCGCAGCAGGTGGTGTGGCTGGCCGACGGGCAGGTCGCCGACCCGGAGGCGCTGGCACGGGTGGCGGTGTCGCGGCTGCGGCTGCCAGCCCCCGCGATCCGGAGGAACCCCAGCGCCGCGGCGGGTGTGCTGGCGCAGGTCCCGGTGTGGTGGTGGGTGGATCCCTCGACGTGGGGGCAGCGTTCGGCGACGGCGACGGCGTCGGTGCCGGGGATGTCGGTGACGGCCACGGCGACGCCGGTGCGGGTGGTGTGGCGCCCGGGTGACGGCACCGGCGATGTGGTGTGCCAGGGGCCGGGAACCCCGTGGCGTCCCGGGGGCGACCCGGCGGCGGCGTCGTCGTGCGGCCACACCTACCGGGTCAGCTCGGCGGGCGCGCCGGGCGACGCGTTCACGCTGACCGCGACGGTGATCTGGTCGGTGTCCTGGTCCGGTGGTGGGCGCAGCGCGAGGGTGCCGCCGTTGACGACGACCGGGTCGGTGCGGCTGCCGGTGGCGGAGTCGCAGGCGACGGTGACGGGGCAGCGATGAGCGTGACGGTGAACCGCCCGCGGTCGGCGGAAGCGGATCGGGCTGCGCGGACGGTAGCGGTGCCGCCTGCGGGGCGCCGGGTGGGGCAGCGCAGCGGCCGTCGGGTCGCTGTGGGGGCGCTGCTGGTGGTGCTGAGCGTGGTCGTGTTCTGGCAGGTCGATCTGCGGCGGCATGCGGATGAGTCATTCCTGGCGGTCGCGCGGCCGGTCGCGGCTGGGCAGGTGATCACCGACGCGGACGTCGAGGTGGTGTGGGTGGCGAACTCCTCGGGGTTGGCGTTGCTGCCGGCGGGGCAGCGCACCGGTGTGGTGGGCCGGACCGCGGCGGTGCCGTTGGCCGCGGGCAGCCTGCTCACCGTCGGGCAGGTGGGGCCGGCGGCGTGGCCTCCGGCGGGGCAGGCGGTGATCGCGCTGCCGGTGAAGCCGGGCCGGGCGCCGGCCGGTCTGGCGGCGGGCGCGCGGGTGGTGGTGCTGGTCGCGCCGCCGGCCGGCGCGGCGCAGACCGCGCCGCAGGGCGCCGCCGGTGGGGCGGGGGTGCGGCGGGCGGTGGCCACGGTGGTGTCGGTCGAGGCGGGCGGAGACCAGGTCGGCGCGCAGTTGGTGACGGTGCTGCTCGCTGCGGACGCGGCGGAGGCGGTCGCGTCGGCGACGGGGGACGTGTCGGTGGTGCAGCTCGGGCCAGGCAGGTGAGGACCGCATGTTGATCGTGTGCGGGTCCCTGTCGGGCGCTCCAGGCGTGTCGACGGCGGCGGTGGGGCTGGCGGCGCAGTGGCCGGGAGGGCGGGCGCTGCTGGTGGAGGCGGACCCGTCGGGTGGGGTGGTCGCGGCCCGGTTCGGGCTGGCGCAGCAGCCGGGCCTGACCTCGCTGGCGGCTTCGACGCGCCACGGCGGCGGGGTGGAGTCGATAGCCGAGCACCTGCAGGGGCTGCCGCTGGGGATCGAGGCGGTCGTCGCGCCGGGGTCGGCGGACACCGTCGCCGGGTCGGTGACGGTGCTGGGCCGCAATTCGGGCACCGTGCTGCGGGGCGTCGCGGGCGTGGTGGTCGCGGACGTGGGCCGGCTCTACCCGGGCAGCCCCGCCGGGGGACTGCTGCCCGCAGCCGACGCGGTGCTGGTCCTGGCATCGCCGGCCACGGAGTACCTGGACCATGTGGACGCGCGGATGCCGTGGCTGCGGGAGGTGACCCGGCCCGGTGTGCTGGGACTGGCGCTCGCCGGGCCCGGCTCCTACCCGGCCGGTGAGATCGCTGCGCGGCTGGGAGCACCGGTGTGGGCGGTGTTGCCGCGCGACCGGTGGGGAGCCGGTGTCCTGACGGGCCGGTTGGTCGGCCGGGCGTGGCAGCGCACCCGTCTGGTGCGGGCCCTGCGCGACCTCGCCGCGACCCTGCACCAGCAGGTCACCCACCGGGATGAGGCGGAGTCGGGGGTGGTGTCGCGGTGACCGGGGCGGACCCTGCTGGGCGGTCGGCGGCGCCGCCGGAGGTGGTGGCGCGCCTGCGGGCGCGGGTCAGCGACCGGCTCGCCGAACGGGGCGCCGGGCTGCCCGACGCCGAGCGTGATGCCCTGATCGCGAGGCTTATCGCTGAGGAGTTGGTGCGCAGCGCGGAGGCGGACATCGCCGCGGGCCGTACCCCGCCGTCGCCGCAGGCGGAGGCGGCGGTCGCCCGCGCGTTGCGGGACTCGTTCACCGGGCTGGGCGGGTTGCAACGGCTGCTGGACGACCCTCAGGTCGAGGACATCTTCGTCAACGGCTGCGACAACGTGTGGATCCGCACCACCGAGGACCGGGTGATGCGGCTACCGCCCGTGGCCGCCTCCGACGCCGACCTGGTCGACCTCGTCCGCGTCGCGGCGGCCCGCAGCGGGCAGGAGGAGCGGCGCTTCGACCGCGGGTCGCCGGGATTGTCGCTGCGCCTGCCGGGCGGGCAGCGGCTCTTCGCCGTCATGGCCGTGGCGAAGCGACCCAGCCTGTCGATCCGCCGCAACGTGCTGCAGAAGGTCACCCTCGACGACCTGCAGCAGCGCGGGGAGATCACCCTGGGGCTGCGGGAGCTGATCGCGGCGATGGTCCGCGCCCGCAAGAACCTGATCATCTCCGGCGGCACCGGCGCCGGGAAGACCACCCTGCTGCGCGCGGCGGCGGGGGCGATGAGCCCGCTGGAGCGGATCGTCACCGTCGAGGACGCCTACGAACTTGGCCTTGACGAGGACGCCGACGCCCACCCGAACACCACCGCGCTGCAGCAGCGCGAACCGAACCTGGAGGGCGTCGGCGGGATCGACATGTCCACGATGGTGCGGTGGGGGCTGCGGATGCGCCCCGACCGGGTCATCGTCGGCGAATCCCGCGGCGCCGAAGCCGTACCCATGCTCCTGGCCATGTCGCAGGGCAACGACGGGTCGATGTGCACCCTGCACGCCTCCTCGTCGAAGCAGGCCCTGTCCCGGCTGGCCACCTACGTCATGCAGGCACCGGAGCGGTTCCCCTTCGACGCGGCGAACATGCTCATCGGCCAGGCCGTCGATTTCGTCATCCACCTGGACACCGCGACCGACGGCACCCGGGTCGTCTCCTCCATCCGGCAGGTCCTCGAGACCGACGGCACGCAGGTGCCCAGCAACGAGATCTACCGGCCCGGCCCGGACCGGCGCGCCCTGCCCGCGGCGCCGATGCGCGCGGACACCCTCGACCAGCTCGTCGCCGCCGGCCTCGACCCCGACCTGCTCGACAAGGACCGGTGGTAAGCGATGAACCTCCTGCCGATCCTGCTGGGCCTGGTGTGCGCGGCCGGGCTCACCCTGATCGTCGACGGGCTGCGCCGCCGCCCACCCGGCCCGGCACCGGCCTCCCGGCGGCGGGCATGGACGCCGGCGGACCGCACCCGCCTGGCGGTGGCGGTGGCGGCGGGGTTCGCCGCCGCCGTGCTGACCCGCTGGCCGGTCGCGGCGCTGCTGACCGCAGCAGGGGTGTGGACCCTGCCGCAGGTACTCGGGCCGGACCGGGAGCACCAGCGGTCACTGGGGCGCATCGAGGCGATCGCGACGTGGGCGGAACTGCTGCGCGACACCCTGTCCTCGGCGGCTGGGCTGGAGCAGGCGATCACCGTGACCGCCGCGGTCACCCCGGCACCGATCCGCGCCCAAGTCCAGGCGTTGGCCGATGGCGTCCGGTCGGGAGCGCGGCTGCTGGACGCGCTGAGAGTCTTCGCCGCCGAGCTGGCAGACCCGACCGCCGACCTGGTGGTGCGGGCGTTGCAGCAGGCCGCCGGCTACCACGGCGGGCAGCTGACCGACAGCCTGACCAGCCTCGCCGCCACCGCCCGCGAGCAGGCCTCGATCCGGATGCGCGTGGCCACCGCCCGGGCCACCACCCGCACCGCCGCGCGGGTCATCACCGGCACCTCGGTGGTGATGGTCGCCGGGCTGATCGTGCTCAACCGCGGCTTCCTCGCCCCCTACGGCACCCTCACCGGGCAGATGGTCCTGCTCCTCGTCGGCGCGGTGTTCGCCGGCGGGTTCTGGTGGCTGGCCCGCGCCTCCCGCATCCCCGCCCCACCCCGCATCCTCTCCGAGGCCGGCGAACGGATACCGGCATGAGCCCCCTGGTCCTCGCCGCCGGCGTCGTGGCCGGTATCGGCGTTCTCTTCGCCGTGTCCGGTCTGGTGCCAGCCCGCCCCAGCCTGGCCCAGGTCCTCGACGGGCTACGCCGGGCACCCGAACCGGTGGGCGGGCCGCTGCCGTGGCGCGTGCGGCTGCTGGCCGGGCCGTGGCAGACGGTCAACCTGCCGGGCGCCCGCACCCGCGCCGACCTGGCCGTGCTGGAGCGTCTCGTCGCGGCGCACCTGGCCGACCAGACCCTCGCCGTGATCGCCGGCCTGCTGCTGCCGCCCCTGGTCGTCGCGCTGCTGGCCGCCGGTGGCACCACCTTCGCCGCCGGTGTGCCGCTGTGGGCGTCCCTCGCCGGCGGCGTCGGCGGATGGTGGCTCGCCGAAACCACGGTGCACGCCGAGGCGCAACGCCGCCGCGACGAGCTGCGCTACGCCCTGTCCGCCGTGCTCGACCTGGTCGTCATCTCCCTGGCCGGCGGCGCCGGACTCGAACAGGCCCTCGACGACGCCTGCGCCGACACCTCCGGCTGGGCCGCCAACCGGATCAACCGAGCCGTGGCCACCGCACGGCTGCTGCGCATCCCACCCTGGCAGGCCCTCGGCCAGCTCGGCGAGGACACCGGCGTCATCGAACTGCAGGAACTGGCCGCCACCATGAGCCTCGCCGGCGCCGAAGGCGCCCGGATCCGCACATCCCTGGGCATCCGCGCCGCCACCATGCGCGCCCACCAGGCCAACGCCCTCGAGGCCAAGGCCAACTCCGCCACCGAACGCATGTCGATGCCCGTGATGCTGCTCGCCGTCGCCTACATGATCTTCCTGCTCTACCCGGCCGTCGCCGCCATCGACACCTTCTAACCCCTCTCGCCAAGGAGCAGACATCGTGTCCCGACTGCACGCCGCACTGACCCTGCTCGGACTCACCCTGACCGACCGGACGCGCCGCCTGCGAGACTCCCGCGACCGGGGCAGCGAGACCACCGAGAAGGTCCTGTGGATCGCGTTCCTCGTCATCCTCGTCGCCACCGTCTACGCCATCTTCAACACCAAGATCATCACGAAGATGACCGGCATCAACCTCTAACGGACGGGGACTACGATGCGCCGCACGCGACGACGACCCGGTGGCGACCGGGGCTCCGTCACCACCGAGGTCGTCCTCTACGCCCCCCTGCTGATGCTGCTCGTCCTGCTCAGCGTGCAGTTCGCCACCTTGGGACTGGCCCACCTCGCGGTACAGCACGCCGCCAACCACGCCCTGCAGACCACCCGCGTCTACCAGGGCACCACGACAGCCGGACAGGCCGACGCGAACACGGTGCTCACCCAACTCGCCGGCAGCCTCGTCGGCGACCGGCAGGTCAGCGTGACCCGCACCCAGGAGCGCACCACGGTGCGGATCAGCGGCACCGCTCCCCGCGTCGTGCCCTTCCTGTGCCTGCGAGTCGCCACCACCGCCGCCGCCCCCACCGAACGATTCCGACCCCAAGCCATGCCACGACAGGAGCAGACCGAGACGGCGAAGGAGAACCGAGCATGACCGCCCGCCAGCACCCTGGGCCTGGACCGACACGCCGCCGGGCGAGGTGGCGCGACGACACAGGCTCCGTCAGCACCGAAATCGTGCTCAGCTACGTGCCGCTGATGGTCCTCGCCACCGTCGCGATCGTCGCCTGCCTGCGCCTGGTCTCCGCCGACAGCGACGTCAACGCCGCCGCCGCGGCCGCCGCCCGGCAAGCATCCCTGGCCCGCAGCCCCGCCGCCGCGGTCGCCGGCGGGCAAGACGCCGCCGCCGCGACCCTGCAGGGCCGCGACATCACCTGCTCACCGCGCACCGTCACCGTCGACGCCGGCGGCCTCGCCCCTGGCGGACAGGTCGCCGTCACGGTCACCTGCACCGTCGCGCTGCAGGACCTCTACGGGCTCGGCCTGCCCGGCGCGGTCCGCATAACCGGCACCGCCCGCCAGCCCGTCGACACCTACATCGGGGAACAACAGCCATGACCCACCACCAGCCTCGCCGCCCGCTGCGGCGGCTGCGTGACGACGACCGCGGCCAAGTCACCCCCTGGACCATCGTCGGCGTGCTCATCGTCCTCATCCTCGCCGGCCTCGTCCTGGACCTCGGCCTCGGCATGTCCGACAAGGTCCGCGTCCTCGACCTCGCCCAGGCCGCCGCCCGCGCCGGCGCCCGCGAGATCGACCTGGACACCTACCGCCGCACCGGCACCGTGCAGCTCGACCCCGCCCAGGCCACCACCGCCGCCCGCGCCTTCCTCGCCCAAGCCGCCGTCCCCGGCACCGCCACCGCCTCAACCACCACCGTCACCGTCACCATCACGACCCGCCGGCCCACCCAACTGCTCACCCTCGTCGGCATCACCAGCCTGCCGGTCTCCGCCACCGCGACCGCCACACCACTCACCGGCGTCACCGCCCCCACCTGACCACCCCCGACTCCTCCCGGGAGCTGCCACCGTGCTCGCCCTGCTCACCTCCACCGCCCGCCGCGTCGCCGGCGTCGCGATGCTGGCGCTGCTGCTCGCCGGGATTCCCTGGACCCTGCTGCGCTACCTCCACCCACCGCTGCCGAACAGCCTGCCGTCCTGGCACGACATCGCGACGACCCTGACCACCCCACTGACCGACCAGACCCTCGGCGCACTCCTCGTCGGACTGCTCTGGCTGGCCTGGACGTCGTTCGCCTGGTCGGTCATCGCCGAGTTCGCCGCCGCCCTCACCGGCGTGCGGCTACCCCAACCGCGCGCCCTCGCGCCTACGCGCGGCCTCGCCGCGCTCCTCGTCGCCACGATCACCGGAGGCGTCCTCGCCACCGCCGCCCAGGCCGCCACACCGCCCCTGTCCGCGCCCGCACAGGCCAGCCCCGGCGCCACGGTCATGATCACGGCAGCTTCCGACACGTCGCACCCTGGGAGCGGACGGGCCGCCACCGCGGCCGGGACGGACACACCGTCGGCCGCTGCGGCACCTGCCCGCAAGACCGAAACCACCGGGGACCTGATCCTCGTCGCCGCTGGCCGCGAATACACCTACACCGTCAAGCGCGGCGACACCCTGTCCGAGATAGCCGAGCAGTGGCTCGGCGACCCTCACCGCTGGCCGGAAATCTTCGCCCTCAACCGCGGCACCCACTTCACCGACGTCGGCGGAACCCTGCGCAACCCGAACATCATCTACCCCGGCTGGACCCTCGACCTGCCCGCAGACGCCACCCCACCCGCCGGCCACCACCCCCGACCCGCGCCGCCCAAGCCACCCGCAGAGCGTCCGGACATTGAGGCACCGACACCCCCGACGGCCACCGACGTCACCCCCACGGCCGGACCGACCGCCACCAGAGCGTCGGCATCCACCCCCACCCCGAGTGCTACGGCCACCACCCCAACGCCCACCAGCAGCGGCACCACTGCGCCCGCACCCACCACTGCCACCACCAGCACGAGCGACGCGGCCGGCTCCAGCCCGACCCAGACCAGCCGCCCCAACGGCGAGCGGAACAACCGCGGCGTGTCACTTCCCACCGGAAGCTGGGTCGACCTCGGCCTCGCCCTGGCAATCGCCGCCGCCGCCGCGCTGGTGTGGGCACACCGCCAACGCCGCTACACCCCCCGCAAGCCCTCGGCTCTGCCGCGCCTGGGCGACCCCAACCTCGCGCCCATGCCTCCCGTCATAGACCAGATCCGCCGCGCACTGCGCCGCACCGCTGCCGGGCAGCCCGACACGCCCGACCACGACGAGTACGACACCGCCGACAGGCCCACCGGCGAGTTCGACGGCAGCGACGACCACCCCACCGCCGGAACCCATCGCGACCCCGACGACACCGACGCCCAGCCCACCCACGGCGGCACCGGCGACCCCGACACCACCCCCGCAGTCGCCCAGGACGTCGGCGAACAAGGCAGCGGCGAGCCCACACCGGTGTCGCCGGCCCTCGCCCACCCGCTGACGACGGTATGGCCGCCCGCCGGGCTCGGCCTGACCGGCCCCGGCGCGGAAGCCGCCGCCCGCGGATTCCTCACCGCCGCCCTGGCCGCAGGCGGACCGGACCACCCCGAATCCCGCGCCCAGGTGGTGATGCCCTCAGCCACCGCGGCGACGCTGCTCGGCGCCGCCGCAGTCACCCTGCCCCGCACGCCCCGGCTGACCATCACCGCCGGCCTCGACGACGCCCTGGAGATCCTCGAAGCGCAGACACTGCACCGCACCCGACTGGTCTACCAACACGAGGTCGACACCGTCACCGACCTGCGCGCCGCCGACCCCTACGAAGAACCCCTGCCACCGATCATCCTGCTGGCCGACGCCACCGGTCGCCACGAACGCGCCCGCATCGCCGCCCTGCTCACGCAAGGCCAACGCCTGGACATTCACGGCGTGCTCCTCGGAACATGGCCCGACGGGAACACCGTCGACGTCGCCGATGACGGCACCACCACCCCCGCCGACGGCGACACCACCCGCCACGGCTCCCACCCGGCAGACGTGGGCCGGCTCGCCGTCATCAACCCCGACGAAACCGCCGCCCTCCTCGCGACCCTAGCGGAATCCCACACCGGCCAGCTTCCCGCACCCGCCCCCGCCGAAGCCGCACCCCCTCCTGAGCAGGACCCCGAGCCGCTGCCGCCAGCCCGCCCGCCGACCCAACCTGATGATGCGCAGCCACCGACGGAAGCAGCCGCCGAAGCTCCCGCCCGTCCAGTCGACAGCGGCACCGCGGGTGCTTCAGGCGGCACGGCATCGGCCGCTGATTCCACGGCCCGCGGCGGCCCTGCTGCTACAGCGGACACCGACGACCCCGGCGAAGGCCACGCTTCGGCCACCGACGCCCCGACGCCACCTCGCACGGAGACGACCGCAGGCATGCCCGGCCCGGTCGAGGTCGCCGTGCTCGGCGCGCCGGGCATCGTCGGCGCCGACCCGCAACGCCACCTGCGCGCGAAGTCCCTCGATCTACTCGTGTACCTGGCGGTCCGGGACGGCAGCGCCTCCGCAGAGGCCATCCTGGACGACCTGCTCCCCGACGCCCCAGCGAGCAAGGCCGCGCACCGGCTGCACACCTACGTCTCAGACCTGCGCAGCGTCCTGCGCCACAACGCCGGCCCCGGCAGCTACCTCACCCACCCGAACCACCGCTACCAGCTCAACGCCGAGCGCTTCGACATCGACCTGTGGAGGATGCGCGCCGACATCCGCGCCGCCGACGCCGCCACCAGCAAACCTGAGCGGGTCGCGGCACTGCGCCGCGCCGCCGACACCTACCGCCGGCCACTGGCGCAGGGCTGCGAGTACGAATGGCTCGAGCCCTACCGGGAGGCCATACGCCAAGAGGCCCTCGACGCCACCGTCGCCCTCGCCGAGGAACTCACCAGCGACCCAGCCGAGCAGCTTGCCGTACTGGACGCGGCGATCCCACAACACCCCTACGTCGAAGCGCTCTACCAGACAGCGATGCGCGCCCGCGCGCAGCTCGGCGACCTCGACGCCGTGCGGGCGCTGCGCCGGACCCTGACCCGCCAGCTCGCCGAGATCGATGCCGAGCCCAGCGACGACACCCTCACACTGGCCGACCGCCTCATGGCAGACCTGCGCCGCAGCGGCCACGACTCCCACGTACGCCGTCCGCCCGATGAGGACGGGAGGCCCGTCTGAGGCCCTTGCTCGGCCGCATCTGCCGGACGGTGAACGACAAAAGGCCGCCTCCTTCCTCGCCCGGGAACCCCACCGGGAGCGTGGGCACGCGAGCCGTCGGCGGCAGGGCCCGCTGGAGGCTGGGCCGACGCACGTAGAGCGCCGGCCCAGCCTCAAGCCCGTGGTGACAGGGCGGGACTACAGTCGTCCGATGATCGGCTGCAGCCCTTGGGGTAGGCGTAGCCGCTGTCCCAGGGGAAGCGGCCCTGCGGATCTGGCCAGACGATCTGCTGCAGGCGCACACGGTCGCGCCAATAGCGGCCATAGGCGGTGCCGGGATGCAACTCCGGCGTGGCGTCGCCGCCTACGATGACGGCGTCGTAGCCGGCGATGAGGTCGCTGATGCGCTGGCCGTGGTGGAACCGTTCGGCCCTGTCGTACACCCTGCCGGCGAGGTCGTTGAGCAGCGCCTTCGATTTGGCGGGGTCCAGTCCTGCGATCAGTAGCTCGGGGTAGTCGTCAGCTTTACCGACCTGGTTTGCCTTCGTATTGGCGCGGAGCTTCGCATACGGGCGCGGATGTTTCCATGACGTCCGTCGCCTGCTTGCTGGCCGTGCCCTCAATCGGGTGTCGCTACTAAGCGTACGAAGCCGACATCGACCGCCGCGCACACATCGCGGCATTAGAAGAGCGTGTTGCGTCGGCATGTGCGTCGGGGGCACGTCTCGTTGCCTTTGGGGCCTGGACGTGATGTTCCACGTGCCCGATAAGCCAGCGACTTGCGAGGCGAGGCCTCCAGAGTGATGCAGTGGATTGCTATGGCCGTAGGATCGCCGAAACCTCGGCGTGCAGATCCGGGGCGTCGGAGGCCGCGTAGCTGTACAGGACTGTTTCCGGCTGTCGCCGTCGAGGTCCTGCTCTGGGAGATGATGATTCGGGTTCCGGCGGGGCGGCGTGCTGGTCGCGCCGCCGCCTGTCCGGTCATGCCGTCGGGTGGTGACCGAAGCCGGCCATCGGCACGCCAACCGCCTTCTCGTACAGCACCACATTGCTGAGACCTACCCGTCGCCCGTCAGCGAGGCTGCGGCACGACGGCCACATGATCGACCGCAGTGCCGGATGCTCGACGACGCGGAGCGACTCACTCGACTCCAGCTCCACCCCGCTCTCGTCGCACCAGGCGACGACAGCGGCCCAGAACCGGTCCACCGTCTCCCAGCCCTCCACCGTCCGGGGTCCGCGCAACGGCAGCAGCTCCTCCGTGGTGAACAGTCCCTCCGTCCCGTGTGACGCCGCGTTCTGAAGATCCTCGAGAAAGTCCAGCGCGATGCGCGACGCGTCGCCCTCCTCAACCAGCAACTCCTCGACGACGGCAAGGGTTGCCGTGACCCGCCTGCTCCTACGCTGCACCACGTCCATGACGACGTCCCGCACCGGGATCTCGCCACCCGCAGTGGGCAGCCCGGCGGCGGCCATGAGCCGCTCGACGGGAGTCAACGGTCGCCGTTTGAAGAGTCGCACTGGCATCACCTTCGGTAACCCCGGCGTCCGGACCGGTCGCCGTCCGGGTCGCATGATCATGC
Organism: Micromonospora sp. RTP1Z1; assembly: GCF_033804685.1. NCBI lineage: Bacteria > Bacillati > Actinomycetota > Actinomycetes > Micromonosporales > Micromonosporaceae > Micromonospora > Micromonospora sp. RTP1Z1. The sequence goes on along the minus strand of NZ_JAPFQV010000059.1, from coordinate 3,388 downwards.
CAGCCGCGCCCGCCCGCACCAATCAGTTTCGTTTCTGCCTGGCCTGCTGGTCGCGATCCAGCCGCGACCTCAACCGCTCGGTCTGCGGCAGAAGCGGATATCTGCTTTGCGTCCGGAGGGGGTGGAGATCTCTGCTGGCTCTGCACGATTCACGACGTGGCGGGTGGGGTTGAGGCTGGCTTCGGCGTCGCGTGCCGTCGCGTGGCGCGGGTGATGACCAGCGTGAGCGTGAACGCTGTACATACCGTGAGCAGGGCAGGCAGACCTTTGAGCGCCTCGGCCAACTGGCCCGCCGGGTCACCGACGAGCCCGGGGTCGATTCCGGTGATCACTACCGGGTAGGCGCCGAACGCGGACGACGAAGGCAGTCCGTACGAACGGTGTACGAGCAGCACGTACACGGTGCAGGTGAGTTCGAGGATGGCGAGGCCGCCCAGCACCATGACCGTCCAGGCGGCGCCGGTCCTTGCCCGCTGATTCAGTGCGGCGCCGCCCGTGGCGAGCGCGAACGTGGCGGCGTACCAGCACAGCGACGACACCAGCGTTGCCCACCATGTTTCGCCCAGGGCTTCGCCTAGGTAGGGCAGGCTCGCCACCGCGATGGTTCCCAGCGCCAGGGCCGTGGGTACGACGAATATCGGCGCGGCGATGTGTTCCCTACGCCCGGTTCTGCGCGCCAGCCATACCGTGCCCACAGCGACCGGCACCACGGAAGCGGCGATCACAACGTCCACGAGCCGGTAACCGACCCGGTAGCCGAAACCTTCCAACAAACCGAGGACGGCGACAGCAATGCTGGCCAGGGTCGCCAGCGCGACTCCGAACGCGAGCGGGGCGGCGAGCAGCCCCGTCAGTCTGAGCAGGTGTGGGCGAGCGTGGGACATGGTCAGCGACGCTCCTCGGTCGGCAAGGGCGCACCACGCCACGTCGGCGAGGTCACGTCCCGGCGTGGGAGAGTGGGTGAGCAACTCGGTGATTTCGGCGCCGTAGCGGTCGCGGACGCGTCTCGGGTAGAGCGCGAGCACCACGTGGACAAACCGGCTTCGGTTCGTGGGCATCAGGCGACTGCCAGCCGACGCAGCCCGGTGCTGGCGACCGTACGCATGCGCTGCAGCTCGGTCTGCAGGGCCGCCCGGCCTTTGTCGGTGAGTTGGTATGGCTTCCGACGGTCCTGCTCCGGCAACGACTCGATGTAGTCCTGCTCCTCTAGGCGGCGGATCGCGCCGTACAGCGTGCCCGGTCCTGGCCGTTCGTCGGTAAGGGCGGCGATGTCGTCCTGCATCGCATAGCCGTGCTTCGCCCCGTCAGCGAGGCTGACCAGGATGAGCAACGCGGGCTCCGAGAACCTACCGAGTTGAGACAGCCCAGACATACTTTCCTCCAGTTACAACGTTGTGCGTAGCATCGCAGGACGTAGTAGCGACGTCAAGCCGCATCGCCGGGGGCGACCCGAGCGGCTCCGGCACATCAACCTGAACGAATGCCCTGTCATCGGCAGTTCCGGATGGCGAGCGGCAGCTCCAGCCGTCACGCTGCGTGCCGCGCGGATCGCGGCAGAAGAGGGCGTCCGCATGAGCACGCGGGTCGTTGGTGGATACTCGATCCGTGGCACAGAGTCGACGACGTATCGGCGCCGAATCGCGTCGAGCTGCGGTCAACGGCGTAGCGGCTTACCTCGCGGACGAGGATGTCGACGTCTACAACATCACGGACGCTGCTGTTCGCGAGGACAGCTTGGCGCTTGCGCTGAACCTCACCGCACTCGCCGCGACGGCAATCACCGCTCTGGCTGCGGCGACCGGCCGCACGCCCATGGAGGTGCTGCGGCCGATGGATGAGCCTCACGTCCGAGACCTGCGCCGGTAAGCCGTAGTCGACGCGCTTGCTGCGGCAAATGAGTGCATCGACCCGAGCGCGCCATCCGACCCGCACCACCCTGATTAGGTAGGCGGCGTACCAGTTCGCGGTGCCTGCCACGATCGGCATCGCCCGGTGCCAACCTGCCCAGGCCGAGCAGGTGCAAGGTGGCGCGCCCCGCACCCGGGGGCCTGCTCCCGCCCGTTGCCGATGCGGCGGACGCTCAGGCGAAGTCGGGATGGTCGAGGTCGACCGTCACCGAGTTGCCCCAGTTGTTGGTGAACGTGGCCAGTGAGCCACGCACTTCCGCCTTCTCGAACGGGTTGGAGTCGGTCAGCGCCGCGATCCACATCAGGTTCCGGTCCTTGTCCAGTCGGGCGAAGAAGCCTTCGGAACCGTGGGCTCCGTCGCCGCCGCAGACGTAACCGGAACCGTCCGGTATGGGGACGTCCGCGCCGCGAAGGATGTCGACGTGGGTTACGTTGTCGGGGTCCTCGTCCAGCATGGCGTCCACGTCGAGCGGCGGGCCGAGTTCGAACCCGACCAACCTCGCTCCGCCGCTCAGTTCGACGGCGCGTGCAGAGCCGTCCGCCCGGTACAGGCCGTCCCACGCAGGCGCGAGGCCCTCGGCCCACAGTTGGACGATCTTGGTGGTCATCCCTTGCCGCCCTTGTCTTCAACGCGGCTGCTCGAAGCAGCCCTGCCAGTGCGGGCAGCCATTCTCGTCGCGGTCGCGCTTGCTCGGCATCCGTCACTTTCGGGCGCACGCCTCGTGGCATGCGCGAGCATTGGCGCAGAGCAGTCGTGATTGCTAGCTGCAGCGTACAGCGGGGAAGTCGTCAACCTCTCGTGTACCGCGGCCCGCTCTGAAAAGCGACTTAAGGCGCCGTAAGGGGTAGCTGACGACGTCCGGGCGTGGGTACGGCCCATCGGGATCTACCACCAACGTGCTTCTGACAGTGATGCCGCCACGGCAGTCACGGATGACTCGCGTGGGCCCGCTGGCGGCCTCAGCGGCAAGGTCGATTCGCTCCTGAAGGGTCTCGGACCGGTCCTGATCCTCGTAGGCGAACCCGTGGCTCAAGTGCCCAGCGAAGGTGAAGCTGAAGACCTCCGCCCCGGAGTTGACTTGGACTGTGGCCACCCGCTCCGGCCAGCCGCGAGGGTGCAACTCGACCACCAGGTCCTCCTCCGGGACCCAGCCCGACAGGATGGTCCACTCGAAGCTTAGATGCCGAGCCATCTGACCGGGCACCAGAGCGGCGAGATCGGGGGTGTTCACGACTGAGAGTGAACCACGGTCCGCGACCGGTGGGTTCAATAGTTGTCACCCCGCCAGAACGTCCGCTCCTCATCGGCAGATCAGGATGCCGAGCGGTAGCAGCCGCCGTCACGCTCCGCCAGGCGCGGATCGCGGCAGATGGGTGCACTGGCCTGTTCGTTTGTGCGCCTCTCTGAACGAGAACCACTGCCCGGTCAAGGATTGCCTTCCGTCCCTGCCGCAGGCTCGTGGATCGCCGGCGTGTGGCGG
>NZ_JAPFQV010000058.1:0-43387 GCF_033804685.1 Micromonospora sp. RTP1Z1 | reverse complement strand
ACCTTCCGGTCGGGCGCCCGCTCGCGTACGTGGGTACCGCCCGCACGCCGGCCTTGCCGTCGACCCCGCCACCTGCGATACGGTCGCCTCGCCCGACCTTCGTGGCCACCCCCTGTCGTAAAGGATTTTTTCCTACTAAGGTGCGGCGGAGAAGGTAAGTGCCAAGCGGCGCGAGGGAGATATGGGCGTGAACAAATGGAAGAGGCTGGCACCGGTCACCGCCATCGTGGCCTCGGCCGCGATGGTGCTCGCGGGTTGCGGTGGCTCGGGTGACGACGACAAGGCCGCGGACAACAGCAAGCTGACGGTCTGGATGATGGGTGAGGGCGGCGACGCCCAGACCACGTTCCTCGACGGCGTCGAGGCCGAGTTCAAGAAGAAGCATCCCGAGACCGACGTGGTCGTCCAGTACATTCCCTGGCTCGAGGCGCCGAAGAAGTTCCAGGCGGCGCTCGCCGGTGGCGAGGGACCGGACGTCACCGAACTCGGCAACACCGAGACCCAGGGCTGGGCCGCGCAGGAGGCCCTCGCCGACGTCTCCGACAAGTTCGGCGGCTGGTCCGAGGGCAAGGACATCCTTCCCGGCCTGGTCAAGAACGCCCAGCTCGACGGCAAGCAGTACGGCGTGCCGTGGTACGCCGGCGTGCGGGCCATCTACTACCGCACCGACTGGTTCGCCGAGGCCGGCGTGAAGCCGCCGACCACCTGGGACGAGCTGATCGCCGCCGCGAAGACCATCCAGGCCAAGAAGCCGGGCACCTACGGCATCGCCCTGCCGGGCAACTCCGAGCTGCCGTTCTACTCCTTCCTCTGGGCCGCCGGCGGCGAGATCGCCACCAAGCAGGGCGACACCTGGAAGTCCGGCTACAACACGCCGGAGGCGCAGAAGGCGGTCAAGTTCTGGACCGACCTGGTGACCGTGCACAAGGTCGCCCCGCCGGCCGCCGCCGGCTGGAACGAGGTCGACGCGCGGACCCAGTTCGCCACCGGCAAGGCGGCGATGGCCTTCGCCGGCAGCTGGCAGGGCGGCGCGATGAAGAAGGACAACCCGGAGATCGAGAAGGTGTGGGGCACGTTCCCCATCCCCGGCCCGGACGGCAAGCCGGCCCCGGCCTTCGCGGGCGGCTCCGACATCGCCCTGTGGAAGGACAGCAAGCGGCAGGCCCTGGCCTGGGACTACCTGACCGTGCTGCTGAGCAAGCAGAAGGACCAGGAGTTCGCCAGCAGCCTCAACTTCTTCCCGGTCTACCAGGACCTGGTCGGCGGCGGTAACTACGCCAACGACAAGGTGATGGCCGCGTTCGCCACCACCATGCAGAACACCAAGCTGACCCCGCTCACCCCGAAGTGGGTCGAGGTCAGCCGGACCAAGACGGTGACCCAGGCGATGAACAGCTCGGTCATCAAGGGTCAGAAGACGGTCGAGAAGGCCACCGCCGACGCGGCCACCGAGATGGAAGGCATTTTGAACAGCAAGTGAGCTTACTGACCAAGAGCACCGGGACGGCCGCCGCGCGGGAGACCCCCGCGCGGCGGCGGCCCCGCGTCGACCGCCTGCCGTACCTGCTCCTGCTGCCCTGCCTGGTGATCATCGGGGTGCTGCTGCTCTGGCCGCTGGGCCAGGTGGTGGGCATGTCGTTCTACAAGCTGGACAGCGTCCGGCAGTTGCGCGGCGACCGCGAGTGGCCGTGGGTGGGGTTCGCCAACTACGCCCAGATCCTCGGCGACCCGTTCTTCCGTACGGTGCTGCGCAACACGGTGCTCTTCGCCGCGGCCAACGTGGTGCTCACGATGATCCTCGGCACCCTGGTCGGCCTGCTGCTCAACCGGCTCGGCAGGCGGATGGCAACCTTCGTCGCCAGTTGCGTGATGCTGGCCTGGGCCACCCCGGCGCTGACCGGCACCATCGTCTGGAAGTGGATCTTCGACGACACCAGCGGCCTGGTCACCTGGCTGTTCAACAAGCTCCCCGACGGGCTCTCCACCACGCTCTTCGGGCGCAGCGACTGGACCGGCTACGGCTGGTTCAACGACCCGCTGTTGTTCTTCTCGATCCTGACCCTGGTGGTGGTCTGGCACTCGTTCCCGTTCATCGCGGTCAGCGTGCTGGCCGGCCTGAAGAGCGTGCCGAGCGAGCTGCAGGAGGCCGCCCGGGTGGACGGGGCCGGACCGTGGCGGGTCTTCTGGTCGGTCACCTTCCCGACCCTGCGACCGGTCTTCGGCATCCTGGTGGTGCTCTCCACGATCTGGGACTTCAAGGTCTTCACCCAACAGTTCGTGCTGGCCGGCGGCACCCAGGACCGCTCCACGTTCATGCTCTCCATCTACTCGTACGCAGAGGCGTTCTCACCGCCGCCCAAGTACGGCCTCGGGGCGGCGATCGCGGTCATCCTCACCCTGATCCTGCTCGTGGTGACCGGTGTCTACGTCCGCATGGTGCTGCGGCAGGAGGACGAGTCGTGAAGAAGTTCGCCCTCAACGGCGCCGGCCTGCTGGTCGCGCTCTTCGCGGCCTTCCCGGTCTACTGGATGATCGCCACCTCGCTGAAGCCGAACCGGGAGATCTTCTCGGCCACGCCGCGTCCGGTGCCCGCGGAGCCCACCCTGGAGCACTACCGGGAGATCCTCACCGGCAACCTGATCCCGGGCGTGACGTTCGCCGACTTCTTCCTCAACAGCGCCCTGGTCGCGCTGGCGACGGTGCTGCTCAGCGGCCTGGTCGCGCTGCTCGCGGCGACCGCGGTGGCCCGGTTCCGGTTCCGGCTGCGCACCACCTTCCTGATCCTGCTGCTGGTGGTGCAGATGATCCCGCTGGAGGCGCTGGTCATCCCGCTCTTCCTGATGATCCAGCGGCTCGGGCTCTACAACACGCTGCCCAGCCTGATCCTGACCTACCTGGGCTTCTCGCTGCCGTTCGCCGTGTGGATGCTGCGCGGCTTCGTGGCGGCGGTGCCCAAGGAGCTGGAGGAGGCGGCGGCCATCGACGGCGCGAGCCGGGCCCAGACCTTCCGGCGGATCCTCTTCCCGCTGGTCGCGCCGGGGCTGGTCGCCACCAGCATCTTCTCCTTCATCACCGCCTGGAACGAGCTGATCTTCGCGCTGACCTTCATCAACGACCAGGACAAGTACACCCTCCCGGTGGCGATGACCTTCTTCTTCGGGCGGGACGACACCGCCTGGGGATCGGTGATGGCCGCCTCGACGCTCTTCACCCTGCCGGTGATCGTCTTCTTCCTGCTGGTGCAGCGCCGGATGGTCTCCGGCCTGGTGGCCGGCGCGGTCAAGGGCTGAGCCCGGACGCCCGCGGCCCCCGTCAGGCGCCGGGCAGGACGCTCGTGCCGGCCCGCGCCACGATCTGCTGCAACGCCGCGACGTGCCCGTCGAAGGCGCCGCGCCCGTGCCGGCTCAGCTTGACCGAGGTACGCGGCCGCTTGCCCACGAAGCTCTTGCGCACCTCGACGTATCCGGCCTGCTCCAAGGTGGACAGCTGCTTGGACAGCGCCGAGTCGGAGAGCCCGAGCTGGTCGCGCAGGTAGCGGAACTCGGCCCAGTCGGTGGCGGCGAGCAGGCTCACCAGGGAGAGCCGGGTGGGCGCGTGGATCAGCTCGTCGAACCGGGGTGCGCTCACCGGCCGCCGCCGATCGGCCGGGCGGTCATCACGCCGCGAAGGTACCCCATCAGCGACTGCCCGGTGGCGGTCATCGCCCCCGCCGTGGCCGCCGCGCCGACTGTCGCCGGCCAGGCCAGCCCCGCCGACTCCGCTGTGAACCCGGTGACCAGGCCGAGGGCGACCAGGCCGAGCGCGTAGCCCACGATGGCGACCGTCCCGTGAACCCCGATCAGGGAGCTGCGCACCTGGGCTCGGTGTCGCAGCGCGACCCGGGCGACCAGGGTGCCGAGGCCCAGGGCGCACCCGACGGATCCGACCGCGACCACCCACGGCCGGTGGGTCTCGACGGCGGCGGTGAAGGCGGCCATGAGGCCGCCCAGTGCGGGCCAGTACCAGCCGGGGACGAGGGCGGCGGTGACCGCCTGGTCGCGCCGGGCGTGGATCTCGACCAGCGCGTCGGCGGCCGCGGAGGGGCTGATTCTCGGCTCGGACATGGCGTCCCCCTTGCTGGTGGGGCGAGTACTTGCCTATAAGGAAAGTAAACGCCTCACTTTCCTTATAGGCAAGTACTTTCCGGGAGGACAGCCCGCTGGCCCGGCGACTAGGCTGACCGCCATGACGGGCAGGCTGGCGGCGGTGAACCTCGGCATGGCCACCGAGGCGGAATGGGCGGGCGACCCGAGCGGGCGTAGCGGCATCGACAAGCGGCCGGTCGACGGGCCGGTGCTGGTGCGGGTGGACGGGGTGGCCGGCGACTTCATCGGCGAGCGGGCTCACCACGGCGGCCCCGACCAGGCCGTGTACGCCTACGCCGAGGAGGACGCCCACTGGTGGGCGGCGGAGCTGGGCCGAGGCATCCGGCCCGGCGGCTTCGGCGAGAACCTGACCACGTACGCGGTGGACGTCACCGGGGCGGTCATCGGCGAGCAGTGGGCGATCGGCGACGTGCTGCTTCAGGTGACCAAGCCGCGCACGCCGTGCACCACCTTCGCCGGCTTCTGGGGGATGCCCGACCTGATCAAGCGGTTCACCGCGCGGGCCGCGCCCGGGGCGTACCTGCGGGTGGTGCGGGAGGGTGAGATCGGTGCCGGCGACCCGGTCGAGGTGGTCGAGCGCCCGGCGCACGGGGTGACCATCGGCGAGGTGTTCCGGGCGACGAGCCTGGAGCCGGAGCTGCTGCCCCGGCTGCTGGACGCCCCGGAGCTGCCCGAGCCGATCCGGGAGAAAATCCGCCGCCGGCTCTCCGGCAGCCGCCCCTGACCCCTCCCGCGCCGGCCTACGTGTCGGCGAAGACCTCCGCCAGCACCTGCGTCGGGGCCGCCCGCCCGTCGTCCACCCTGGCCCAGGTGCCCTGCTCAGCGGTCCACTCCAGGTCGCCGAAGCGGACCCGCTTCACGCCGTGGTCGTCGGCATGCGACACCAGCCAGTGGGCGTACCGCCAGCCGTTGCGGCTGTCCGTCGCCGACACCGCCAGCCCGGTCAGGTCGGTCGGCGAGGCGACCCCCGGCAACCCCCAGTCGAGGGTCAGGCCCTGGATCAGTGCGGCCGCGGCGGCCGGGCCGCGCATCGTCGGGTTCGGGCCGACCGTGCAGGCCACTGCGCCGGTCGCGTGGCCGAGCAGCGCCCGGGTCAGGACCTGGGACTGATCCGCCCACTTCTCGTACGCCTCGGGGTAGGCCGACCGCTGCACCCGCTGGGCGGCCTCGGTGACCCGCATCTCCTCCCAGCCCCTGACCTTCTTCAGAGCGGTGTAGAAGCGGGTCGCCGCGTAGCGCGGGTCCTGGATCTTCTCGGGCGTGCCCCAGCCCTGGCTCGGCCGCTGCTGGAACAGGCCGAGCGAGTCCCGGTCGCCGTGGGCGATGTTGCGCAGGTGCGACTCCTGGTACGCGGTCGCCAGCGCCACCACCACGGCCCGCTCGGGCATCTGCTGCTGTGCGCCGATCGCCGCGATGGTGGCCGCGTTGGCCATCTGGTCCGCGCCGAGCACGACCCGCCCGTCGGCCTGCACCGTGCAGGTGCGGCTGGCCACCGGGAGCTGGAGCCGGTGCCCGAACTGCTTCGCGACGAACCACACGCCGAGCAGGGCCACGACCGCCACCACCACACCGGCTGCCACGATTGCCGCCCGAGTTCGCACCCGCACCTCCTGTCCCGACAGTCCGCCAAGCGTACGTCCCGACTCGCGCCGTGCGGGTCGGCCGACCGGTTGCCTCCCGTTCCGTCACCACCCGACCACCCTGCGCACCGGTTGACGCCGCTCCTAGCCCGCGCTCTCTCCCCGACCACCGTCCAGCGCGGCCACCCATCCGGCCAATCTCTTCTCGCGGAAGGCGAGCACGCCCTCCCGCCCCTCGTCGGAGAGGAAGTACCCGGTGGAGAGCACGGCCAACTCGGCGATCTCGGCGCGCAGGTCGGTGGCGGCCGGCCGGCGCAGCAGCTCCTTGGCGCCGGCCAGGGCCCGGGGCGCGCCCCGGACCAGCGAGTCGCAGTACCGCGCCACTGCCGCGTCCAGCCCGTCCGCCGGCACCGCCGCGGTGACCAGTCCGATCTCGGCGGCCCGGCGGCCGTCGAAGGTGTCCCCGGTCAGGTACAGCTCGGCGGCGGCCCGGGGGTGCAGCCGGGGCAGCACGGTCGCCGAGATGACCGCCGGGATAACCCCGATCCGCACCTCGGTGAAGGCGAAGGTCGCCTCCTCTGCGCAGACCGCCAGGTCGGCCGCGGCGATCAGCCCCAGCCCGCCGGCCCGGGCCGGCCCGGCGACCCTCGCCAGCACCGGCTTGGGGCACTCCCGGACAGCGACCAGGACGTCGCCCAGCATCCCGGCCGGCACCGTCCCGCTGGCGTACGCGGCGGCGGTCTCCTTCAGGTCCGCGCCGGAGCAGAAGACCGGCCCGGTGTGGTCCAGCACGATCGCCCGGACCGCGTCGTCGGCGACCGCCGCGGCCAGCCCGGCCAGCAGCTCGGTCATCAGCGGGGTGGAGAGTGCGTTGCGGTTGTGCGGGCTGTCCAGGGTGAGGGTGGTCACCCCACGGGCCGTGGCGACCCGCACGAGGCGGTCGGGAGAGGTCATGCCGGGCACACTAGTGGCCATGCCCGGCGCTCTTCCAGAAGGTGAATCCGTCCCGCGCGACGGGTCGCTGCCCGCTGCCGCCACCCGCGCGGTCGGCGCGCGCGGTTTCGGCGTGTACGTCCACGTCCCGTTCTGCGCCAGCCGCTGCGGCTACTGCGACTTCAACACGTACACGGCGGCCGAGCTGGGGGGCGGGGCCGGCCGCGAGTCGTACGCCGACACGGTGCTGGCCGAGCTGGCGCTGGCCGGGCGGGTGCTGGGCGACGGTCCGCCGCCGCGGGTGGACACCGTCTTCGTCGGCGGCGGCACGCCCACCCTGCTCCCCGCCGACGACCTGGCCCGCATCCTGGAGGGGATCGACCGCACCTGGGGGCTGGCCGCCGACGCCGAAGTGAGCACCGAGGCCAACCCCGAGTCGGTCACGCCGGAGTCGTTGAAGACGCTGCGGGCCGCCGGCTACACCCGGATCTCGCTGGGCATGCAGTCCGCCGCGCCGGGGGTGCTGGCGATCCTCGACCGAAAGCACAGCGCCGGCCGGGCCACCGCCGCCGCCCTGGAAGCGCGCGACGCCGGGTTCGAGCACGTCAACCTCGACCTGATCTACGGCACGCCGGGGGAGCGCGCCGAGGACTTCGCCGCCTCGCTGGACCAGGTGGTCGCGGCCGGGGTCGACCACGTCAGCGCGTACGCCCTGATCGTGGAGGACGGCACCCGGCTGGCCGCGCGGATGCGGCGCGGCGAGCTGCCGTACCCCAGCGACGACGTGGCGGCGGACCGCTACCTGGCCGCGGAGGCCGCCCTCGACGCGGCCGGTTTCTCCTGGTACGAGGTCTCCAACTGGGCCCGCTCGGAGGCGGCCCGATGCCGGCACAACCTGCTCTACTGGACCGGCGCGGACTGGTGGGGTCTCGGCCCGGGCGCGCACAGTCACGTCGGCGGGGTGCGCTGGTGGAACGTCAAGCACCCGACGACGTACGCCGAGCGGCTGGCCGCCGGGGAGTCGCCCGGCCTGGCCCGGGAGCTCCTCACACCGGACGAGGCGCACATGGAGGACGTGATGCTGCGGCTGCGGCTCGCTTCCGGCCTGCCGCTCGCGGTGCTGGACGACGCCGGGCGGGCCGGGGCCGAGCGGGCCCTGGCCGACGGGCTGCTGGCCGCGCCCGAGTACGCGGCCGGCCGGGCGGTGCTCACCCTGCGCGGCCGGCTGCTGGCCGACGCGGTGGTCCGCGACCTGCTGCCCTGACCGCCCGGGGACCCGGCCGACCCGTGGGCCGGCCGGGCCGGTGTCACTTGATGAAGCTGGCCGACATCGGGTAGCGGTAGGGCTGACCCTCGTTGGCCTTCATGCCGGCGATGATCCCGAACAGGATCTGGATCACCACCACCGCGATGCTGGGCAGGAAGAACAGGCACCAGCTCACGAAGAGCAGCACGAACGCGATGATCGACCAGAGGATCTGGAAGTTCAGCGCGGCCAAGGCGTGCGCCCGGACGGTCGGCGACTGCTGACCACGGGCCAGGTAAGCGACGAGCGGGGCGACGAAGCCCAGCGGCCCGAAGCTGATCAGCGCGCCGGCGGCACCGCCGAAGTGCGCGATCAGCGCCCAGGTCTTGTCCTCGTTGTTGGCCCAGCCGCCGCTCGGGGCGCCGTACGCGCCGCCGGTCGGATAGCCGGTGCCGGGGGGCGGGTAGCCGCCCGGGGGCGGGTAGCCGCCGGGCGGGGGATAGCCGCCCCCTCCGGTCGCCCCGGACATTGGTGCGGTGGGGGGCTCGTCGCCCGACGAGCCGAACGGTGCCGACGGCGGGGTCGGGTCCGGCTGGGCGCCGGGATCCCCCGCGCCGGGAGGGCGAGGTGGTTCAGTCATGGACGTCACGGTAGGTGCTGCCCGCAACGTCGCACCAGAGCGAGATCGCCCGGGATGTCCGGCTGAACGGCTCTGGCGCGATGCCCCCGTGGCGAGGCGCGCCGGTGGTGCGTCGCTGATCATCGCGTCCGTGGGGCCGCCGACGTAGACTGGCACTCGCTACAGTCGAGTGCCAGACGCCCGGCCGCTGCCGCGGGCCGGTGGGTCGACGTGCGTCAGGAGGTGGGGAGATGGGTCTCGACGACCGCAAGCTCGCCGTGCTGCGCGCGATCGTCGAGGACTACGTCGCCACGCAGGAGCCGGTGGGGAGCAAGGCCCTGGTCGAGCGCCACCAGCTGGGCGTCTCCCCGGCGACGGTGCGCAACGACATGGCGGTGCTGGAGGAAGAGGGCTACATCCGGCAGCCGCACACCAGCGCGGGCCGGGTGCCCACCGACCGTGGGTACCGGCTCTTCGTCGACCGCCTCTCCCGGGTCAAGCCGCTCAGCCCGGCCGAGCGCCGGGCCATCGAGCGCTTCCTGGTCGGCGCGGTGGACCTGGACGACGTGGTGCACCGCACGGTCCGGCTGCTGGCCCAGCTCACCCGGCAGGTCGCCGTGGTGCAGTACCCGAGCCTGGCCCGCTCCTCCGTCCGGCACCTGGAGCTGGTGCCGATCTCCACCACCCGGCTGATGCTGGTCATGATCGCCGACACCGGGCGGGTCGAGCAGCGGCTGGTGGAGCTGCCCGCGCCGATCCCCGCCGACGACGTCATGGACCTGCGCCGGCTGGTCAACGACAAGCTGGGCGGCAGTCGGCTCTCGGAGACCCCGCCGCTGGTCCAGGCGCTGGTCGAGGAGTCGGCCCCGCACCTGCGTGGCGCCATGACCACGCTCTCCACCGTGCTGTTGGAGACGTTGGTGGAGCGGCACGAGGAGCGGATCGCGCTGGCCGGCACGGCCAACCTGACCCGCGGCGGACTGCTCGATTTCCAGGGCTCGCTGCGCCCCATCCTCGAGGCGCTCGAGGAGGAGGTCGTCCTGCTCAAGCTGATCGGCGAGGCCGAACCGAGCACCACCCGGGTGCTGATCGGCGATGAGAACGAGTTCGACAACCTGCGCGCCGCCTCGGTGGTGAGCACCGGGTACGGCCCGGGCGCGACGATCGTCGGCGGCCTCGGCGTGCTCGGGCCGACCCGGATGGACTACCCCGGCACCATCGCCACGGTGAGGGCCGTGGCACGCTACGTGGGCGAGCTGCTGGCCCAGAATTGACCAGTCAGGGCCGACGGCCGGCTGCGGCCGCCGACCGGCGCAACGCGAGACGAACATGAGGACACGGAACGCAGTGGCCAGGGACTACTACGGCATTCTCGGCGTGAGCCGGGAGGCCTCCGACGACGAGATCAAGCGCGCCTACCGCAAGCTGGCGCGGCAGTTCCACCCGGACGTCAATCCGGACCCGGAGGCACAGGAGAAGTTCAAGGACATCAACGCCGCGTACGAGGTCCTCTCGGACGACCGGAAACGGCAGATCGTCGACCTGGGCGGCGACCCGCTCGCCCCGGGCGGCGGGGGCGCCGGCGGCCCGGGTGGTCCCGGCGGGGCCGGCCCGTTCGTCGGCTTCCAGGACATCATGGACGCCTTCTTCGGCGGCGCAGCGGGCGGCGCCCGGGGGCCGCGCCCGCGGACCCGGCCGGGCGCCGACGCGATCCTGCGGCTGGAGCTGGACCTGCACGAGACGGCGTTCGGCACCGAGGCGCCGATCACCGTCGACACCGCGGTGCTCTGCACCACCTGCTCGGGCGCGGGCACGGCGGCCGGCACCCACCTGGCCACCTGCGAGGCGTGCGGCGGCCGGGGCGAGGTGCAGTCGGTGCAGCGGACCTTCCTCGGCCAGGTGGTCTCCGCCCGGCCGTGCACCGTCTGCCAGGGCTACGGCACCACCATCCCGCACCCCTGCCCGACCTGCGCCGGCGACGGCCGGGTGCGGACCCGCCGCTCGCTGACCGTCAAGATCCCGGCCGGGGTCGAGGACGGCATGCGGATCCGGCTGGCCCAGCAGGGCGAGGTCGGCCCGGGCGGCGGCACCGCCGGCGACCTCTACGTGGAGATCCACGAGCGGCCGCACGACGTCTACTCCCGCAAGGGCGACGACCTGCACTGCCGGGTCACCGTGCCGATGACCGCCGCCGCGCTCGGCACCCGGCTGACCATCAAGACCCTGGACAGCGAGGAAGCGGTCGACGTCAAGACCGGCACCCAGCCCGGCAGCACGCTGCGGCTGCGCGCCCGGGGCGTGCCGCACCTGCGTGGCACCGGCCGGGGCGACCTCTACGTCCACCTGGACGTGCGGACCCCGACCAAGCTCGACGCCGACCAGGAGCGGATGTTGCGCGACTTCGCCAAGACCCGGGGCGAGGAGGTCGCCGAGCTGACCAAGCAGGGCGGCTTCTTCTCCCGGATGCGCGACGCCTTCAACGGGCACGCCTGAGGTGTCCGCGCCGCTGTTCCTGGTGGAGGCGCTGCCCACCGGTGACGCGCTGACGCTGGACGGTCCCGAGGGGCACCACGCCGCGAACGTGCAGCGGCTGCGGGTCGGCGAGGAGCTGCTGCTCGCCGACGGCCACGGTGGCACGGCCGCCGCCGTGGTCGCCGCCGTCGGCCGGGGCACCCTCGACCTCCGGGTCACCGCCCGGGGGTACGTCGACGCGTCCGTCCCGCGGCTGGTGGTGGTGCAGGGCATCGCCAAGGGTGACCGGGGCGAGCTGGCCGTGCAGGCGATGACCGAGGTCGGGGTGGACGAGATCGTCCCCTGGGCGGCGTCCCGCTCGGTGGCGCAGTGGCGCGGTGACCGGGGCGTACGGGCGCGGGAGAAGTGGGTGGCGACCGCCCGGGAGGCGGCCAAGCAGGCCCGCCGGGCCTGGCTGCCGGTGGTGGCCGGTACGCCCGACGAGTCCACGCCCACCGTGGTCCGGCGGATCGCCGGCGCCGCCGCCGCGTTCGTGCTGCACGAGGAGGCCGAGGAGCGGCTGACCACCGTCGACCTGCCCGCCGCGGGCGAGATCGTGCTGGTGGTCGGTCCGGAGGGTGGCATCGCCCCCGCCGAGCTGTCGGCGTTCCGCGAGGCCGGCGCGCGGCCGGTCCGGCTGGGATCGTCCGTGCTCCGGACCTCCACGGCCGGCGTGGCGGCCCTGGCCGTCCTCGCCACCCGCCTCGGGCACTGGTAACCAGCCCTTCCGCAGCCGGCGCGAGCGCAGGGGTCAGGTGCGCAGGTAGGAGGCGCCGTTGAGGTCGACGATGGTGCCCGAGGCCCATTCCGCCTCGGGGCTGGCCAGCCAGTGGACGGCGGCCGCGATCTCCTCGGGGCGGGCGACCCGGTTGAACGGGCTCTGGGCGCGGATCGCGTCGCCGCCCTCGCCGGTGAGGTGTTCGGTGGTCATGTCGGTCTCCACGAAGCCGGGCGCGACCGTCGCCACCGCGATGCCGTACGGGGCGAGGGCCAGCGCCAGCGACTGCCCGAGCGCGTTCAACCCCGCCTTGCTCGCCCCGTACGCGGGCTGCTGCGGCTCGCCCCGGAACGCGCCCCGGGAGGAGACGTTGACGATCCGGCCGCCCCGCTCCCGCATGTGCTGGGCGGCGCACCAGGTCACGTTGGCGGCGCCGGTCAGGTTGGTCTCCAGCACCAGCCGCCACTGCTGTCGCCACTGCTCGTAGGTGTTGCCGAAGACCGGGTGGGGCAGGTCCCGCGGTCCGTACACGCCGGCGTTGTTGACCAGCACGTCCAGCCCGCCGAGGCGCGCCGCGGCCTCGTCCACCATCGCCCGGACCGCGTCCGGGTCGGCCAGGTCGGCGCGGACCACCAGGTGGCCGTCGCCGGGCAGCTCGTCGCGGAGCCGTTCGGCCAGTTCCGCCGAGTCCCGGTGGTGGATCGCCACCCGGTCCCCGCCCGCCGCGAAAGCCCGGGCCACCGCGCGTCCGATGCCGCGCGAGGCCCCCGTCACCAGTACCGCCCGAGAAGTCACGCCGGACATCATGCCCGGCCCGGCCGGTGGCGGCGCGGCCGGTCCGGCGCAGCGCTTAACATGCCCGGATGGGAACCGACTGCCTGTTCTGCCGGATCGTCGCCGGGGAGATCCCGGCCACCATCGTGCGGGAGACCGCCACCACCCTCGCCTTCCGGGACATCGACCCCAAGGCGCCCGTCCACGTGCTGATCATCCCGAAGGAGCACTACGCGGACGTGGCCACGCTCGCAGAGGGCGACCCGGGCCTGGCCGGTGAGGTGCTGACCACGGCCGCCGTCGTGGCCGAGGAGGAGGGGTTGCTCGCCGACGGCTTCCGGCTGATGTTCAACACCGGGCCGTACGCCGGCCAGGAGGTCTTCCACGTGCACGCGCACCTGTTCGGCGGCGCCCCGCTCGGTCCGATGCTCGCCCGCTGAGTGCGGCCCCCCGGCCCGCTCCTTACACTGCCTGCATGATCACGGTGAACGACCGGCTGGGTCGGATGGTGCGGCAGGCGCAGGCAGGGGGCCGCGTGCCGGCGATCTCGGCCGCCCTGCACCGGGCCGACCGCCCGCTCTGGACCTGCGCGGTGGGCGACACGGGCAACGACACCCCGCTCGGCCCGGAGTCCGTGTTCCGGATCGGCTCGGTCACCAAGACCTTCACCTCGGTCCTGGTGCTGCAGTGCCGGGACGAGGGCCTGCTGGACCTGGACGACCCGATCGGCCGGCACCTCGACCTGCCGGCGCACGGCGAGCTGACCGTACGCCGGCTGCTGTCGCACACCGCGGGCCTGCAGCGCGAGCCGCACGGCGACGTCTGGGACTCGCTGCGCGCGCCCGGCGTGGACGAGCTGCTCGCCGACCTGGCGGGGGTCGAGCGGGTGCTCCCGACCGGCCGGCGCTACCACTACTCCAACCTCGGCATGGCGCTCCTCGGCGAGCTGGTCGCCCGGCTGCGCGGCGGCACCTGGGCGGAGGTGCTGGCCGAGCGGGTGCTCGCCCCGCTGGGGTTGACCGCTACCGGCCCGACCCCCGGCGCGGGGGCGGCGACCGGGTTCCTGGTCGACGCGTACTCCGACGAGGCCCACCCCGAGCCGCCGACCGACTTCGGCGCCGTGGCCCCGGCCGCCCAGCTGTGGAGCACGGCGCCGGACATGGCCCGCTGGGCGGCCTTCCTCGCCGACCCGGCGGCGCTCGACCCGGCCGGCGCGGTGCTCGCCCCGGCCACCCTCGACGAGATGCGCTGGCCGCTCACCACCACCGACGAGACGCTCTGGGCGGCCGGCTTCGGGCTCGGCCTGATCCTGGTGCCGCAGCCGCAGCGGGTGTTGCACGTGGGGCACGACGGCGCGATGCCCGGTTTCCTGGCCGCCGTCTACGGCCGGCGCGGCGGCGACGGCACCGCGGGTGCGATGGGCTGCGCCGTGCTCGGTTCCTCCGGCAGCGGCGTGACGGTCTTCGACCTGCCGCACCAGCTGCTCGCCGCCGCGGCCGAGCACGACCCGGCCGAGGTCGAGCCGTGGCGGCCCGGCCCGCCCGCCCCCGACCACCTGCGCGGGGTGCTCGGCCGCTGGTGGGGTGAGGGTTTCGAGTACGTCTTCTCCTGGCACGACGGCGCGCTGCGGGCCCGGGGCGCGGATGACCCGGTCGGCAGACCCCCGGCCGTCTTCGCGCCGCTGCCGGACCGGCCGGACGTGTTCCGGACGGTCGCCGGCCGGGAGGTGGGCGAGCTGCTCCGGCTGACCAGGGACGAGTGCGGGGTGGTGGTCCGGATGCACTGGGCCACCTACCGCTTCACCCGGGCCCAGGAGACCTTCGAGGGGTACGACTTCCGCGCGGGGAGATGATCACGGCCCACCCGAAATGGGCGGGGTGCGTCCGGTGTTGACCAGATACGATGGGTGGAACGTCCGCACGCCGCGCCAGCAGGGCCCGGCGCCGAGATCGGAAGCAGGTGGCGCAGGGCCCGACGGGCCCGATCTATGACCGGCACCCCACCTCCCGGCCTGCCCCGGGTGCAGACCAGGATCACGGTCCCCGACCCGAAGATCATGGTGAACCTGCTCGGCGCGGGCGACGAGATCCTGCGACTCGTCGAACGCTCGGTCAACAGCGACGTCCACGTGCGTGGCAACGAGATCACCATCACCGGCGCCCCCGCGGACAACGCCCTCGCCGAGCGCCTCTTCAGCGAGCTCCTCGAACTCATCGAGAAAGGCGAGACCCTGACCACTGACGCCGTCCGGCGTACCGTCGGCATGCTCGAGCAGGGCAGCGCGGAGCGGCCCGCCGAGGTCCTGACGCTCAACATCCTCTCCCGACGCGGTCGCACCATCCGACCCAAGACCCTCGGGCAGAAGAAGTACGTCGACGCGATCGACGCGAACACCATCGTCTTCGGCATCGGCCCGGCCGGCACCGGCAAGACCTACCTGGCCATGGCCAAGGCGGTCCAGGCGCTGCAGGCCAAGCAGGTCAACCGGATCATCCTGACCCGGCCGGCCGTCGAGGCGGGGGAGCGGCTGGGCTTCCTGCCTGGCACGCTCAACGAGAAGATCGACCCGTACCTGCGTCCGCTCTACGACGCGTTGCACGACATGCTCGACCCGGAGACCATCCCGAAGCTGATGGCGGCCGGCACCATCGAGGTGGCGCCGCTGGCCTACATGCGGGGCCGTACGCTGAACGAGGCGTTCATCATCCTGGACGAGGCGCAGAACACCACGCCCGAGCAGATGAAGATGTTCCTCACCCGGCTCGGCTTCGGTTCCAAGATCGTGGTCACCGGTGACGTCACCCAGGTGGACCTTCCCGGCGGGACGACCAGCGGCCTGCGAGTGGTCCGGGAGATCCTGGAGAACGTCGAGGACGTGCACTTCGCCCAGCTCTCCAGCTCGGACGTGGTCCGCCACCAGTTGGTGGGGGAGATCGTCGACGCGTACGCCCGCTGGGACGAGCGGGAGAACCAGCAGGCGCAGAGCGTGCACGCCGTACCGGGGCGGACCGCCCAGGGCGGTCGGGCCGGCCGGCGCCGCTAACCCACCAGAGGAAGACAGTTGTCCATCGAGATCGCCAACGAGTCCGGTGTCGAGGTCGACACCGACGCCGTGCTCGCCGTCGCCCGGCACGCCCTCGACGAGATGGGGGTCAACCCCCTCGCCGAGCTCTCCGTGCTGCTGGTCGACGTCGACTACATGACCGAGCTGAACCATCGCTGGATGGGCGGCGACGGCCCGACCGACGTGCTCGCCTTCCCCATGGATGAGGGCAGCGTCGACCACGGCCCGGGCGAGACCGCCGCGTCCGGCGGCGAGCCGGCCCTGCTCGGCGACATCGTGCTCTGCCCGGAGGTGGCGGCCAAGCAGGCGGCCACCGCCGGCCACTCCGCCGCCGACGAGCTGCACCTGCTCACCGTGCACGGCGTGCTGCACCTGCTCGGGTACGACCACGCCGAGCCGGAGGAGGAGCGGGAGATGTTCGCGCTCCAGGCCCGACTGCTGGCCAGCTGGCGGTCGACCCGATCCCGGTGATGACCACCCTGGCGGCGGGCCCCACCGCAGGCCTGCCCGACGTCCAGCTCATCGTGTTCGCGGCGGGGCTGGTGGTGCTCGCCGGCCTCATCGCGATGACCGAGGCGGCGCTGGCCGCCGTCTCCCCGGCCCGGGCCGCCGAGCTGGCCCGGGACGGGGCGCGCGGCGCCCGCGCCCTCCAGGCGGTCGCCGGGGACGTGGTCCGCCACCTCAACCTGCTGCTCCTGCTGCGACTGCTGGCCGAGCTGACCGCCACCACCCTGGTGGCGCTGGTCGCGGTGGACAGCTTCGGCGCCGGCTGGCGGGCCGCCCTGGTCACCGCCGGCGCGATGACCGTGGTCAGCTTCGTGGTGGTCGGCGTCGCCCCGCGCACGATCGGCCGGCAGCACGCGTACGCGGTGGGCCGAGCGGTCGCGCCGCTGGTGCGCTGGCTGGGCCGGGCGCTGAACCCGCTCGCCTCGTTGCTGATCCTGATCGGCAACGCGGTCACTCCGGGGCGCGGTTTCCGGGAGGGGCCGTTCGCCACCCAGGTGGAGCTGCGTGAGCTGGTCGACCTGGCCGAGCAGCGCGGTGTCGTGGAGCACGGCGAGCGGCAGATGATCCACTCGGTCTTCGCCCTCGGTGACACCATCGCCCGCGAGGTGATGGTGCCGCGTACCGAGATGGTGTGGATAGAGGAGGGCAAGACGCTCTCCCAGGCGCTGGCGCTCTTCCTGCGCTCCGGCTTCTCCCGCATCCCGGTGATCGGGGAGAGCGTCGACGACGTGCTCGGCGTGCTCTACCTGAAGGACCTGATCCGGCGTACCCAGGGCGGGGAGCCGGAGGCCGACGAGCTGCCGGTGTCGGAACTGATGCGTCCGGCGACCTTCGTGCCGGAGTCCAAGCCGGTCGACGACCTGTTGTCGGAGATGCAGGCGGCCCGCAACCACCTGGTCATCGTCGTCGACGAGTACGGCGGCACCGGCGGCCTGGTCACCATCGAGGACATCCTCGAGGAGATCGTCGGCGAGATCACCGACGAGTACGATGTCGAACGCCCGCCGGTCGAGCGCCTGGCGGACGGGGCCGTCCGGGTCGCCGCCCGCCTCCCGGTGGAGAATCTGGGCGAGCTGTTCGACACCGAACTCCCCACCGACGAGGTGGAGACGGTCGGCGGTCTGCTCGCCCAGTCGCTCGGCCGGGTCCCGATCCCCGGGGCCGCGGCCGAGGTGGCCGGGCTCCGGCTGATCGCCGAGGGCACCACCGGTCGGCGCAACCGGATCGACACCGTGCTGGTGAGCCGGATCGAGCCGAGCGACGCACAGGACAGCGCGGGGCGCGGCGAGCACGCCGAGTCCCGCGGCAACCAGAACCGATCCGAGGAGAGGCAACCCGCCGATGCCTGATTCACCCGCCGTGCCGGCGGCCCGGCCCACCCCGTCCGACCCGGCCGAGCTGAGCGCCGAGGACGGCAAGCTGGTCATCCTGGCCAGGGGCGCGCGCGGTCGGGTCGGCGCCGTTGAGGGCGCGGCGGTCCGCGACCAGGACGGCCGGACGTACGCCGCGGCCAGCGTCTCGCTGCCGTCGCTGACGCTGACCGCGTTGCAGCTCGCGGTGGCCTCGGCGGTGGCCGCCGGCGCCAGCCGGCTGGAGGCCGCCGTGGTGGTGACCGAGGCGTCGACGCTGGACGGCGCCGGGCACGCCGCGGTCCGCGACCTCTCCGCCGACGCGCCGGTCCACGTGGCCGCGCCGGACGGCACCGTCCTCGGCACGGTGGTCGAATGACCGGCGTGCGGGATCCGGAGGAGCCCCGTCCCTACCGGGCCGGGTTCGCCTGTTTCGTCGGCCGGCCGAACGCCGGGAAGTCGACGCTCACGAACGCGATCGTCGGTACGAAGATCGCGATCACCTCGAGCAAGCCGCAGACCACCCGGCACATCATCCGGGCGGTGCTGCACCGCCCCGACTCGCAGCTCGTACTGGTCGACACCCCCGGTCTGCACCGTCCCCGGACGCTGCTCGGCGAGCGCTTGAACGACCTGGTCCGCTCCACCTGGAGCGAGGTCGACGTGATCGGCCTCTGCGTCCCGGCGAACGAGCCGGTCGGCCGGGGTGACCGGTTCATCACCGGTGAGCTGGCCGAGCTGAAGCCCACTGTGCTGGCGGTGGTGACGAAGACCGACCTGGTGGACAAGAAGCGGCTGGCCGAGCAGTTGCTCGCGGTCAGCGAGATGGGCGACTTCGCCGCCGTGGTGCCGGTCAGCGCGGTCTCCGGGCACCAGGTGGACACCCTGGTCGACGTGATGACCGATTACCTGCCGCCCTCCCCGCAGCTCTATCCGGACGACATGCTCACCGACGACCCGGAGCAGGTGCTGGTCGCCGAGCTGATCCGGGAGGCCGCCCTGGAGGGGGTCCGCGACGAGCTGCCGCACTCCATCGCCGTGGTGGTGGAGGAGATGATCCCCGAGGGCCAGGTCATGAAGATCTACGCCGACCTCTACGTCGAGCGGCCCAGTCAGAAGGCGATCGTGCTCGGCCACCAGGCCAGCCGGCTCAAGGACGTCGGCACCCGCGCCCGCCAGCAGATCGAGGAGCTGCTCGGCAGCCGGGTCTACCTCGACCTGCACGTCCGGGTGGCGAAGGACTGGCAGCGGGACCCGAAGCAGCTGCGCAAGCTCGGCTTCTGACCGTTCATCGGACCGCCGGCTCTCGGGTGGGGGCCGGCGGTTCGGCGTTCCGGGCGGCGATCGCCCGAATCGGTCGGAGATATGGCAAGTTTCACTTTTCACCCCACCCGCGCGCCGTTTCGTCCGGCCGGGTCGGAGGGTAGGGGAGGTTTACCCCCTGCCCCCGACATAGATGTAGGCTGATGCGCAATCGATACCTCGATCTGCTCCGCTCCCTGGCCATCGTCCGAGTCGTCGTCTACCACGTCACCGGTTGGGCGGCGCTGACGCTGATCTTCCCGGCGATGTCGGTGATGTTCGCGCTCGCCGGCTCGCTGATGGCCGCCTCCCTCGACCGGACCGGCCCGCCGGCCGTCCTGCGACGGCTACGCCGACTGCTGCCGTCGCTCTGGGTCCTGGCGGCGGTCTTCGTCCCGGCCATGCTGCTCACCGGGCTGCCGCTGACGGCGAAGGTGCTGCTCTGGCTCCTCCCGGTCAGCGACCCGCCGGCCAACGGCTGGGGAGCGGTGGCGCTGAGCGTGATCTGGTATCTCCGGGACTACCTGTGGTTCGTGCTCGCCTCGCCGCTCGCCCTGTGGCTGTTCCGCCGGGCGCCGCTGCCCACCCTCCTCGCCCCGTACGCCCTGCTCGCGGTGATCGAATTCGGCGTCCTGCCGGCCGCGCCCACCGTGCTGCGCGAGTTCGGCCTCTACTTCGGCGCCTGGCTGCTCGGCTTCGCCCACCACGACGGCCTGCTGCGCCGCCTGGGCAACCGGGTGCTGGTGCCGGCCGCGCTGGCCCTCGGCGCCGCCGGGCTGACCTGGATCCTCACCCACCCCGGCCCGCGGGGCTACGACCTCAACGACATCCACCTCGGCAACGCCCTCTGGTCGGCGGCGTTCGTCCTGGTGGCGATCGGCCGGGCGCCGACCGGCGTGACCTGGGTGGACCGCAACGCCCTCCTCGGCCGGGCGGTCACCGTGCTGAACAGCCGGGCGCTCACCATCTACCTCTGGCACATGCCCCTCGTGGTGGCGCTCACCCCGCTCGTCGACGTGGTGGGCTGGTCCCACCAGGACCCGGTCGGGCTGGCGGTCCGGGTGGTGCTGGTCTTCGCCCTGGTGGGCCTGGTGGCCGGGCTGGTCGGCTGGGTCGAGGACGTGGCCGCCCGGCGCGCGCCGGAACTGCTGCCCGGCGGATTCCGCTCGACGCCCGCCGGCCGCGCTGCCACCGCACCGGCCGGTCCCGCACCGGCCCGAGCCGAGTCCGAGCTGGTGGCGGCCGGAGTGGGCGCGACGGGCCCGGTTGCCCACGGGCCCGCCCCGACGACCGTGCCTCGACCGCCGGACCCGCGGGCACCCCGGGGCGGTGCGGCCCGCGGCCCGGCCCCCGCCCAACGGGGCACCCGGGAGAGGGCCGGCGCGGAGATCAGCGCTGGCTGACCGTCACGTTCCCGCTGCCGGCGCCCACGTCGAGCACCAGGGACGCGGTCGGGTCGTCGGCGACCCCCAGGTCGGCGTCCCCGGAGCCGGTGTTGGACCGGACCCGGTACCGGCCGGCCGGCACCGTCAGCTCGACGTCGCCGCTGCCGGCGTGGGCCCGGGCGGAGGCCGGCCGGTCCAGCTCCACGGTGACGTTGCCGGAGCTGGTCTCCGCGTCCACCTGACCGCCGAGCCGGCGCGCGCTGATGTCGCCCGAGGAGGCGCGCAGGTCGATCCGGCCGGCCACGTCGACCACCTGGATGTTGCCGGAGCCGGTCTCGGCGCGTACCGGGCCGGTGGCGCCGGTCACCGTGATGTCGCCGGAGCCGAGCTTGATGTCCACCGGGCCGACCCGGGTCAGCTCCACGTTGCCGGAGCCGGTCTCGCCCCGGACCGTCACGCCCTCCGGGGCGGTCACCTCGTACGAGATGCTGCACCGGTCGCCGCACTCGGTGTCCAGCACGAGCTCATCACCCTTGATCTCGTACCGCGCGTCGGGCTGGCCGCCCTGGTAGCGCAGCATCCGCTTGATCCGTACCTCGTGGGCGGTGCCGGAGGCGCGGACAGTCACATCACCGGAGCCCGGCAGCACGGTGATCCGGCTGATCTTCACCGCCTCGGTGTTGTCGAAGTCCAGCCGGCGGAACGAGAGGGTGTCACACCCGGCGAGGACGATCAGGGCGGCGGCCGCCGCGGCGGCGACCCCCGTCCGAGCGGCGACGACAGCGGTCCGGTGCAGAGCCATGGCAGCACGCTACGGCCGACCCCGGACGGCGCACATCGGGGTTCCGCCGCCCGTGCACCCCGAACCGACCCTGAGATCGCACCCCGAGGGAGAATGACCGGATGGCCGGGTACCGCCGACAGCTCTACCGCGACGACGCGGTGGTCCTGCGTGTGCAGAAGCTCGGCGAGTCCGACCGGATCATCACTCTGCTCACCCGCCGGCACGGGCGGCTGCGCGCGGTGGCCCGGGGCGTCCGGCGCACCACCAGCAAGTTCGGCGCCCGGCTGGAGCCGTTCGGCCACGTCGACGTCCAGCTGGCCGGCGATCCGAAGGGCGAACACGGCAGCTCGCTGCACACCGTCAGCCAGGTCGAGGGGATCGACCTGTACGGCAAGCGGTTCCTCGGCGACTACCCCCGCTACACGACGGCCAGCGCGATCGCGGAGACCGCCGAGCGGCTCACCCCGGTCGAGCGGGAGCCGTCGCTGCGGCTCTTCCAGCTCACCCTCGGCGCGATCAAGTCTCTGGCCCGGGGCGAGCACGCCACCACGCTGGTGCTCGACGCGTACCTGCTGCGCGGGATGGCGCTGGCCGGCTGGGCGCCGGCGCTGATCGCCTGTGCGGTCTGCGGCACGCCGGGGCGGCACCGGGCGTTCTCCGTACCGGCCGGGGGAGCGGTCTGCCCCGACTGCCGGCCGCCCGGCGCGGCCCACCCCGCCCCAGCCACCATCGACCTGATGTCCGCGCTCACCACCGGCGACTGGGTGCTCGCCGACGCCACCGAGACGGGCGTACGCCGGGAGTGCAGCGGACTGGTCGCGGCGCACCTGCAGTGGCACCTGGAACGCGCGCTACGCTCGCTGCCGCTGGTCGACCGGGGTGCCCCGGCGGCCATCGCCGTCCCGCCGCCGGTCGGCGGGATCGCGGGAGCGGACGGTGTGAACAGGGAGAAGACCGAGTGATCCGATCGATGAGGGCCGGCCGGCGTGAGCCGGTGCCACCGACTCCGCACCCATCGGGTGCCCGGCCCCCGGCACTGCCCGCCGACGCGGTGCCGAAGCACGTCGCCGTGGTGATGGACGGCAACGGCCGGTGGGCCAAGGAGCGTGGCCTGTCCCGCACCAAGGGTCACGAGCAGGGGGAGCACTCCCTCTTCGACACCATCGAGGGCGCGATCGAGCTGGGCATCCCCTACCTGTCGGCGTACGCCTTCTCCACCGAGAACTGGCGGCGCTCGCCGGACGAGGTCCGCTTCCTGATGGGCTTCAACCGGGACGTCATCCGGCGGCGCCGCGACCAGCTGGTCGACCTGGGCGTCCGGGTGGTCTGGTCGGGGCGGGCCGGCCGGCTCTGGAAGAGCGTCATCTCCGAGTTGCAGACCGCCGAGGAGATGTCCCGGGGCAACTCGACGCTGACCCTGCAGTTCTGCGTCAACTACGGCGGCCAGGCGGAGATCGCCGATGCCGCCGCCGCGATCGCCCGCGACGTGGCGGACGGGAAGCTCGACCCGGGCAAGGTCACCGAGAAGACCATCGCCAGGTACCTCTACCACCCCGAGATCCCCGAGGTGGACCTCTTCCTGCGCCCCTCCGGCGAGCAGCGCACCTCCAACTTCCTGCTCTGGCAGAGCGCGTACGCCGAGCTGATCTTCCTCGACACGCTCTGGCCGGACTTCGACCGCCGTCACCTCTGGTACGCCTGCGAGCTGTACGCCCAGCGGGACCGCCGATTCGGTGGCGCGCTGCCCAACCCGGTCGCGCCGCGGATCTGAGTCACGCTTAGCGACGCGCTGGTGTGGGTACCACTCCGGACAGCAGCCAATAGCGGAGGTGGACTCACATGATTCAGAAGCGGATTGCTCAATGGGCGGTCATGGCGGTCGCGGTGCCGCTGGCGGCAGCCGGCGCCCGCCGGCTCAGCAACACCCTGGAGGCCCGGCGCGGTCCGTCCGGGGTGAGCCGAGTGCTCAGCAAGGGCGCCGACATGCTGCGGCCGAAGCAGGCCAAGCGTCGTCGGTTCTGGTGACGTCGACGGTCGGCGTCGCAGCGTCGCGGCGCTGACCCGGCCCGTGGACCGCGCCCCGCATCCGGCTTTCCGGCCGGAGTGCGGGGCGCCCGCGCGTACGATCGGCGCAGGGCGCGCCGTCCGGACACGGGGGTGGGGATGCGGGATCTCCGGTACAAGATGATCATGGCGTTGAACGCGGCGGACCTGGGCAGCCCGATCTGCGAGCAGGTCGCCGAGATCTGCGCGGAGATCGCCGAGCAGCACTGCGCCGAGTTCGGCCACACGCCGACCGTGCGCTCCGGCGAGATCGCCGAGCTGGCCACCGGCGAGCCGGCGCTGACCTGGGCGCCCACCGAGACCGGGCAGCGTGCCTGGTGACCGCCGTCGCACCGGCCCCGGCCGTGGACGTCCGCCGGGCCGCCGACCGGTTCGCCACCCGGCTGTCCTGGCTCGACTCGAAGCACTCGTTCTCGTTCTCCCGGCACTACGACCCGGCGAACACCCATCACGGCCTGCTGCTGGTCAACAACGACGACGTGGTGCACCCGGGCACCGGCTTCGAGACGCACCCCCACGAGGACATGGAGATCGTGACCTGGGTGCTGCGCGGCTCGCTGGTGCACCAGGACTCCACCGGCCACTCCGGCGTCATCTACCCCGGCCTGGCCCAGCGGATGAGCGCCGGCACCGGCATCCTGCACTCGGAGAAGAACGACGCCTGGCGGCTGGCCGGCACCACCCCGCACACCGACCCCGTGCACTTCGTCCAGATGTGGGTGCTCCCGGACACCGAGGGCGTCGACCCTGGCTACGAGCAGCTGGAGATCGGCGACGAACTGCTCCGCGGCGGCCTGGTCCCGGTCGCCTCCGGCATGGACCGGTACGACGGGGCGTCGGCGATCCGGATCCGCAACCGGTACGCCACCCTGCACGCCGCCCGGCTCGCCCCCGGTGACGAGGTGACCCTCCCGGACGCGCCCTTCCTGCACCTGTACGTGCCGACCGGCGCGGTGACCCTGGAGGGCGCCGGACGGCTCGGCGAGGGCGACGCCGCCCGGATCACCATGACCGGCGGCCAGCGGGTGGCCGCCACCGAGCCGGCCGAGATCCTGGTCTGGGAGATGCACGCCGCCCTCGCCTGAGGGTCACGCCTCCACTTCGGAGCGGTCGCCGGCCCACAGGGTGTGGAACGAGCCCTTCCGATCGACCCGGTGGTAGGTGTGCGCGCCGAAGTTGTCCCGCAGCCCCTGGATGAGCGCGGCCGGCAGCCGCTCGGCGCGCAGCCCGTCGAAGTAGGCCAGCGACGACGAGAACGCCGGGGTCGGCACGCCGGCCCGGGCCGCGTCGGCGACCACCCGCCGCCAGCCCGGCACCCCGGCGCTGACCCGGTCGGCGAACCACGGGGCCACCAGCAGCGTCGACAGTTTCGGCTCGGCGTCGTACGCCTCCCGGATCCGGTCCAGGAAGCGGGCCCGGATGATGCAGCCGCCCCGCCAGATGGTGGCGGTGCCGCCCAGGTCGATGTCCCAGTCGTACTCCTGGCTGCCGGCCCGGATGTGGTCGAAGCCCTGCGCGTACGCGACGATCTTGCTGGCCAGCAGCGCGCGCCGGACGTCCTCGATGAAGGTCTCCCGGTCCTCGACCTGCCACTTCTCGCCCGCGTCGCCGAAGGCGCGGCGGGCGG
Source organism: Micromonospora sp. RTP1Z1 (assembly GCF_033804685.1). NCBI lineage: Bacteria > Bacillati > Actinomycetota > Actinomycetes > Micromonosporales > Micromonosporaceae > Micromonospora > Micromonospora sp. RTP1Z1. Next base: position 18,779 of record NZ_JAPFQV010000058.1, on the reverse strand, counting down.
CCTCGCGCTGGTCGGCGTGGCCGGACAGCGACCGGGCGAAGGTCGCCTCGGCGATGCCGGTGATCGGGATGCCCAGGTCGAGGGCGCTCTGCACGGTCCAGCGGCCGGTGCCTTTCTGCTCGGCCTGGTCGAGCACCACGTCGACGAAGGGCTTGCCGGTCGCGGCGTCGGTGTGCGCCAGCACCTCCGCGGTGATCTCGATGAGGAACGACTCCAGCTCGCCGCCGTTCCAGTCCCGGAAGATCTCCGCGATCTCCGCCGGGGTCGCCGACAGGCCGTACCGCAACAGGTCGTACGCCTCGGCGATGAGCTGCATGTCGGCGTACTCGATGCCGTTGTGGACCATCTTCACGAAGTGGCCGGCGCCGTCCGGGCCGATGTGCCGGCAGCACGGGGTGCCGTCGACGTGTGCGGCGATCTTCTCGAACATCGGGCCGAGCTTCTGATAGGACTCCGCCGAGCCGCCGGGCATGATGCTCGGGCCGCGCAGCGCGCCCTCCTCGCCGCCGGAGACGCCGGCTCCGACGAAGTGCAGCCCGTGCCCGCGCAGCGCCTCCTCCCGGCGGCGGGTGTCGGCGAAGTGCGCGTTGCCGCAGTCGACGACGATGTCCCCCTCTTCGAGGAGGGGGACCAGTTCGTCGATCACCGCGTCGGTGGGCGCGCCCGCCTTCACCATCACGATCACCGCGCGGGGGCGCTCGAGCGAGGCGACGAAGTCCCCGAGGGACTCGGACGGGACGAAGGTGCCCTCGTCGCCGTGCTCGGCGACCAGGCTGCGGGTGCGTTCCGGCGAGCGGTTGTGCACCGCCACGGTGAAGCCGTTGCGGGCCAGGTTCCGGGCCAGGTTGCGGCCCATCACGGCCAGCCCGGTCACGCCGATCTGCGCCGTCGCCCGCTGAGCCATCCGTACCGCCACCTCTCGTCGGCCTGCCCGTCCTGCGACCGTATCGCGGTCGGCGACGGGCCGGGCCCGGACATCGACGGCGGGTGAGCGGTCGGTGGCGGTCGGTCCTCAGCCCTCGGCGAGGCGGGCCTCGACGTGGGCGACCTTCGCGGTCATCGCGTCGGTGACTCCGGGCCGGATGTCCGCCTTGAGCACCAGGCTGACCCGGGGCGCCTGGGCGGCGACGGTGTCGACGGCCCGCTTCACCACCGCCATCACCTCGTCCCACTCACCCTCCACCGTGGTGAACATGGCGTCGGTCCGGTTCGGCAGCCCGGACTCCCGGACCACCCGGACGGCGTCGGCGACCAGGTCACCGACGGACTCACCCACGCCGAGCGGGGTGATTGAGAACGCGATCAGCATGTCGTCGATCGTGCCAGCAATTCGGGTGCGGTGCGCCGGGGCGGTCGGTTAGCGTGCAGGTATGCGTATCTGACGCCCTCTTTTCGGAAGCTGGCCCGTCGCCGTCCTCGTGCCGCGGGCTCCCGCTGCGGGCGTCCGCATCCCGTCCGCCGCCGTCTTCGCGGCGCCTTTCGTGATCGGGCCCGCCGGGGCATCCCATGCTCGTCGCGCCACTGGCGCCCCAAGTTCAGGAGGCAACGTATGCCCGCCAAGCGCAGTTCGAAGAAGTCCCGCCGGCCCAGGCCGGGGCCGTCCCTGGTGGACGTGACCCCGACGGACCTCGACACCCTCGCGGTGGCGCCGTCGACGCCGGTGGTCCTGCCGCCGTCCTCACAGGCGGAGGTCCCGCCGGCGCCGAAGGCCGGCCCGCCGCCCGGCCGCGACGCCCGGTTCGTCGGCCGCAGCCAGCGCGCCGGCCAGACCCGCCGGTACGCCTTCCGCCGCAGCTGATCCGCGGCCTGAGGGCGGTCTCCTGGTGAGCGATATACCTGAGAGGCATATTTATGACTCTCAGGTATATCGCTTTCCGCGACCATGGTCGCCGGTCGGCGACCCGCCCCGTCGGTGCTGGCGGCCCGGCCACGACCGCCTGGCGGCGATCCGGCCACCACCGCCGCCACCGGCTCAGCCGATCAGTGGGCGGAAGGTGCCCAGCAGGACGCTGACCGTCAGCGCCGCGCCGGCCAGCACCGCCGCCGCCACGATCAGCAGCCCGTCGGCGATGCTGAAGCATTGCCGTCGGGCGACCGTCCGTGGGGTGCCGGCGTCGAAACCGCGGGCGTCCATCGCCACCGCCAGCCGGGTGGCCCGGCGGATCGCCCCGACGAGCAGCGCGAACGCGGTCGAGACGAAGAGCCGTAGCTTGGCCAGCGGGTTCCGGCCGGCGTCCACGCCCCGGGCGCGGCGGGCCATGCTGATCATCTGCCACTCCTGACCGAGCAGCGGTACGAGCCGGAACGCGGCCAGCGCGCCGATGGCGAAGCGGGCCGGCGCCTTCGTGTTCTGGATCAGCGCGTCGGCCAGGTCGGTCGGGTCGGTGGTGGCGAAGACGATCACCCCGGGCAGCGCCACGGCCAGCAGCCGGAGCACCAGGCCGAGCGCGGTGACCAGCACCCCGGAGGTGACCAGGACCGGGCCGGCGTCGAGCAGCACCCGGCCGGACCGGTCCGCGGCGAAGAGCACCAGGGTGACCAGGATGCCGGCGGCGCTGGCCAGCAGCGGCCAGGCCCGGCGGGCCAGCAGCCGGTAGCGGATGCCGAAGAGCGGCAGCACCGCCAGCTCGACGGCGATGGCCAGCGCCGGGGCCACCGGGTCCAGGGTGGCGACCAGGGTGAACGAGAAGACCAGCGCGGCGGCCAGCTTCGCCACCGGGTTCCGCCGGGCCAGCGGCGCGCCGGACACGGCGACCGGCTCGATGGTGATCACAGATGCCCCCGGGCGCTCGCCAGGGCGGTGGCCGCCGGGTCGATGGGGGTCACGGGCGCTCCAGGGTGACGGTCCGGTCAGCGAGCGCCGCGACGAAGTCCGGGTCGTGGGTGACCGTGACGACGCCGTGTCCGGCGTCGCGCAGCTCGGCGAGGAGGTCGACCAGCTCCCGCCAGGTCCGTCGGTCCTGGCCGAAGGTGGGTTCGTCGCAGATCAACAGGCGGGGCGCGGTGGCCAGGGCGGTCGCCACGCTCAGCCGGCGCGCCTCGCCGCCGGAGAGGGTGTACGGGTTGGCGCCGGCCAGCGGCGCCAGCCGGAGCCGCTCCAGCAGGGCGTCCACCGTGGCCTTCACCGTCGCCTCCGGCTGGCCGGTCCGGCGCGGACCGAGCGCCAACTCGTCGAAGACGTTCCCGGTGACGAACTGGTGCTCCGGGTCCTGGAAGACCGAGCCGATCCGCCGGGCGAGCGCGGGCGCCCGCCAACGGTGCGGGGGAGTGCGCGCGTCGCGGCCGGCCAGCGCGGCGGTGGCGGTGGCCGTACCGGTGCCGGGGCGGAGCAGCCCGCCGAGGAGCAGGGCCAGGGTGGACTTGCCGGCGCCGTTGGGGCCGAGCACGGCGAGCGCCTCGCCGGCGCGTACCGAAAGATCGGTGGGGGCCAGCCGGGGCGGCAGGCCGAGCCGGTCGGCGGTGATCAGCGGCTTGCCGGCCGGCGCGGTCGCGTGCCGGGGCGACACGATCCGACCCGGCACCCAGACGCCGGCGGCGGCGAGCGCGTCGCCGTGCGCGGCGAACACCGCCTCCGGCGGTCCGTCGACCCGGACCCCGCCGCCGGGTTCGAGGACGACCACCCGGTCGACCAGCGGCAGCGCCTCGGCGACCCGATGCTCGACCAGGATCAGCGTGGTGTCGGCGTCGACAGCGTCCGCGACCGCCCCCCGGATCAGCGTCGCGCCGGCCGGGTCGAGGTTGGCGGTCGGCTCGTCGAGCAGCAGCAGCGTCGGCCGCAGGGCCAGCGCCCCGGCCAGGGCGAGCCGCTGCTGCTCGCCGCCGGAAAGAGCGGCGGTGGGCCGGTCCCGGCGGTACGGGAAGCCGACCCGGTGCAGCGCCTCGTCGACCCGGGGCCAGATCTCGTCTGCCGGTACACCCCGGTTCTCCAGCCCGAAGGCGACGTCGTCGCCGCACCGGGCCATCACCAGCTGGGTATCCGGATCCTGGAAGACGATGCCGACCTGTTCCCGGGCCTTGCGCGGGTCCAGCCCGTCGATCTCGACGGTGCCCTCCTGCTCACCGGAGTCCTCCGGCAGCAGCCCGGCCAGCGCCGCGAGCAGCGTGCTCTTCCCGGCGCCCGACGGTCCGAGCAGCAGCACCCGCTCCCCCCGTGCGACGCGGAGATCGACCCCCCGCACCGCCCACCGCTTCCGCCCGGCATGCCGCCACCCGAACCCTCGCAGCTCCACCCCGCTCACCCGCGCCCCACCTCCGTCCCCGCTCTGCGCCCAGCTTCCGTGATCAAGAGGTTCGCGTCCGGGAAACACGGTTCCGCCGACGCGAACCTCTTGATCAACCCGAACTGCCGGTGGATCAGATCGCGGCGCGTTCGCGGCCGGCGGGGAAGCGGTCCAGGACACCGGTGCCGGCCAGGGCGCGGGTGAGGAACCAGGAGCCGGCGCCAGCGATGATCGTGGCGCTGACGATCGTGAGCAGGGCGTAGGGGAGGCGGTAGCTGACCAGGTCGTAGGTCTTGTTCCAGTAGACGAAGTCGAAGATCGCCGCGCTCAGACCGGTCAGCGCGCCGGCCAGCAGGGCGGTCGGCAGCCGGAACGACCGGTAGCGGAACGCGGCAAACGCCAGCTCGGCGCCGACGCCCTGCATCAGGCCCTGCACGATGACGATGCCGCCCCACTGGCTGCCCAGCAGCGCGGAGACGATCGCGGCCACCAGCTCGCAGTACAGCGAGGCGCCGGGCTTGCGGACGACCAGGCCCCCGAGTACCGCCGGGATCAGCCAGACCCCGTAGATCAACGTCTGCGCCGGAGGGAAGAAGGCGAACGCCGCGTCCGTGGCGCTCCAGACCAGGCCCCAGGCCCAGAAGATGACGCCGAAGGCGACCGCGATCACCGAGGCGACCACGATGTCGACGGTGCGCCAGCGGTTGCTGTCCGTGTGGTTCATGGCATGGCTCCCAGTCCTGAAGCGAGCCAGGAGAAGACGCACGCCGCGCCCGGTGTCACCGGACGGCGGCGCGGCTGGAGGTCGACCGAACTCCCTGCGCTGGCATTACCCAGATCAGGTTCGAGGGTCTGCGGGCGATGCCCGCACTCTCAGCGCTGTGCGCTCCCCTGTCGGATGTGAAGTTGTCTCGGCAGACGCTAGCACCACCCAGGCCCCCGGCCCAGCAGGGCGGTCGCGATCCCGGCGGCTGGGTAGGCTGCCGATCATGCGGGTCGACGCGCGAGGTCTGACGTTCGAGGTACGCACCGGCGGTCCTGAGGACGGCGTACCCGTCCTGCTGCTGCACGGCTTCCCGCAGCACGGCGGCGAGTGGGACTACGTGGTGCCCGCCCTGCACGCCGCCGGGCTGCGCACGTACGCGCTGGACCAGCGGGGCTACGCGCCGGGCGCGCGGCCGGACGCGGTCGAGGCGTACCGGATTCCGGAGCTGGTGGCCGACGCGGCCGGCGTGCTCGACGCGCTCGGGGTGGAGTCCGCGCACGTGGTGGGGCACGACTGGGGTGCGATCGTGGCGTGGGGCCTCGCGGCGGCGCACCCCGAGCGGGTCCGCACCCTCACCGCCGTCTCGGTGCCGCACCCGGCCGCGATGGCGCACGCGCTCGCCACCGACCCGCAGCAGAAGGCCCGCTCCGCGTACATCGCGCTGTTCCGCAAGCCGGGCAAGGCCGAGAAGGTGCTACTCGCCCTCAACGCCACCGCGCTGCGCAGGCTGCTCGGCGGGGTGGGTGACGCGGCGCGGGTCGCCCGCTACGCCGATCCGATGCGCCGGCCGGGCGCGCTGACCGCCGCGCTGAACTGGTACCGGGCGATGTCGGGGACCGACATGAAGGCCGTCGGTCCGGTGACCGTGCCGACCACCTTCGTCTGGAGCGACAAGGACATCGCGATCGGCCGGACCGCCGCCGAGGCCTGCGCGACGCACGTGACCGGCGACTACCGCTTCGTCGCGCTCCCCGGCGTCACCCACTGGATCCCCGACGAGGCGCCCGGCCCGCTGGCCGAGGCGATCCTCGCCCGGGTCGCCGCGTGATCGCGACGCCCGGGGCGGCCCGGCCGCACACCCGCGCGTCGCTCGCCGCGCAGTTCCACGACCTCGGCGTACGCCCCGGCGGTGTCCTCCTGGTGCACGCGGCGATGCGCCCGTTCGGCTTCGTCTGCGGCGGCCCGCAGGCCGTGGTGCTGGCCCTGCGCGACGTGCTTGGGCCGGACGGCACCCTCGTCGTGCCCACCCACACCCCGGAGAACAGCGACCCGGCCGGGTGGTGCAACCCGCCCGTGCCGGCGGACTGGTGGCCGGTGATCCGGGCGGAGCTGCCCGGCTTCGATCCGGCGCTGACGCCGAGCCGGTTCATGGGCGCGCTCGCGGAGCAGGTGCGTACCTGGCCGGGCGCGCTGCGCAGCGACCACCCGCACGTCTCCTTCGCCGCGTTCGGCCCGGCCGCCGGGCGGATCGTCGCCGAGCACGCCCTGACCGACATGCTGGGCGAGAGTTCCCCGCTGGCCCGGCTCCACGACCTCGATGCCGACGTGCTGCTGCTCGGCGTCGACCACGGCTCGAACACCTCGCTGCACCTGGCGGAGTACCGCTGGCCGGCGGCGCCGAGGGCGCGGGTGGGGGCCGCCGTGCGCACCGGCGACGGCGGCCGGGAGTGGGTGTGGTGGGAGGACGTGGACCTCGACGAGAGCGACTTCGCCCGGCTCGGCGCCGACTTCGAGGCCACCGGCGCGGTGCGGGTGGGCGCGGTCGGGGACGGGACGGGCCGGTTGATGAGGCAGCGGGCGGCGGTCGACTTCGCGGTGGAGTGGCTGGCCCGCAACCGACGGACGGAGGAGGCATGACGGTGAGCGCCGAGTCGTACCTGACGGTGGTGACCGAGACGATGGGTCGGGTGGCCGCCGGTCAGCGTGACGCGGTGGGTCGGGCCGCCGACCTGATCGCCGAGGCGTTGCGTGCCGAGGGGGTGGTGCACGCGTTCGGCACCGGCCACTCCGAGGCGCTCGCCATGGAGATCGCCGGCCGGGCTGGCGGGCTGGTGCCCACCAACCGGATCGCGCTGCGCGACCTGGTGCTCTACGGCGGTGAGCCGGTCGACGTCCTCGGTCCCAAGCTGGAACGCGACCCGGCGGTGGCGCACCGGCTCTACGAGCTGGCCCCGGTACGCCCGCAGGACGTCTTCGTGCTCGCCTCCAACTCGGGCGTCAACGGGGCCATGGTCGAGTTCGCGTCGCTGGTGAAGGAGCGCGGGCACGCGCTGGTGGCGATCACCTCGGCCGAGCACTCGGGACGGATGACGTCCCGCCACCCGTCGGGCCGCAAGCTCGCCGACTTCGCCGACGTGGTGCTCGACAACGGCGCCCCGTACGGCGATGCCACCCTGCCGCTGCCCGGCGGCGGCGCGGTCGGCGCGGTCTCCTCGATCACCGCGGCGCTGCTGGCCCAGCAGATCGTGGCGGAGGTGGTGGCCCGGCTGCTGGCGGCGGGGGTACGGCCCCCGGTCTACCTGTCGGCCAACATCACCGGCGGCGACGAGCACAACGCCGAGCTGGAGGCCCGGTACGCCGGTCGGATCCGCCGCGGGGCGTGACCGGTCCGCCGGCGGCCCGGCCGGCGGGCGTCGGCGCGGTGACCGCGAGGCGGTTTCGCGAAACGCCCGACGGGGCAAAGGCTCTGCCGCCGACGGGGTGCTCCCCGCCGGCAGTACCGTCTTCCCGGAGGTAGCCCGTGTCCAAGGAGACCGAGAAGCAGCGCTGGCAGCGCAACTTCGCCGACCTGCTGCAGGAACTGCGGGTGGCGCAGACCGGGGTGCAGATCCTCTTCGCGTTCCTGCTCACCCTGCCGTTCAGCAATGGTTTCACCCGGACCACCGAGTTCCAGCGGGACGTCTACATCGTCGCGTTGCTGGCCGCTGCGGCGGCCACCGCGATGATCATCTCGCCGGTCGCGTTCCACCGGGCGCTGTTCCGGCAGGGGCGCAAGCCGGAGCTGGTGCGGTTCGCCCACCGGATGGCCAGTGGCGGCCTGGCCTTCATGCTGATCTCCATGGTCAGCGCGGTGCTGCTGATCACCGACTTCGTGCTCACTCGGCCGGTCGCCTTCCTGCTCAGCGGGGTCACCGCGCTCTGGTTCTTGGCCTTCTGGGTGGTCCTGCCCTTCGCCCGGCGTGGCTGGGGGGACGGCGAGATCGACGACGATGACGACGACCCGCAGGTGCTCGCCGGCGACTGAGCCCCGCTGGAGTCCCGCCAAATCGGACGTGCCAAGAACGCTACCCCTGGGTAACACCCAGGGGTAGCGTCGTTTTTGTCGAGCACGTTGACGCAGCCGGACCGAGGTTCGAGGGGGCAGCCGTGACCACGACACAGAACAGCCGACCGGACGGAACGCCGGGCGCGGGCGGCCCCACCGGGCGGGTGGCGCCGATCGACGACCCCGACACCGGTCCCGTGGCGCCGGCCGGCGAGGCGGCCGACGCCGTCGCGATCGATGAGGCCGGCGGCGCGGGGCCGCTGCCCGCCGAGGCGGGGCAGGTCTCCGAAAAGGAGGCCCGCCAGGTCGCCGAGGCGGCCCGGGAGTCGGCCTGGGACCGGCCCAGCTTCGGCAAGGAGCTCTTCCTCGGCCGGTTCCGGCTCGACCTGATCAACCCCTGGCCGCGGTCCGATCCGGACGACGTCGCGCGGGCCGAGGAGTTCCTCGGCGCGTTCGGGGCGTACCTGGACTCCGAGGTGGACGGCGCGGCCATCGAGCGGGACGCGTTCATCCCGGACGAGGTCTTCCACGGCCTGGGCCGGCTCGGCGCCTTCGGCATGAAAATCGACCGGAAGTACGGCGGGCTCGGGCTGAGCAACCTGCACTACTGCCGGGCGCTGATGCGGGCCGGTTCGATCAACCCGGCGATCGGGGCGCTGCTCTCGGCGCACCAGTCGATCGGGGTGCCGCAGCCGCTGAAGATGTTCGGCACCGCGGAGCAGAAGCAACGGTTCCTGCCGCGGCTCGCGGCCGGTGAGGTCTCCGCGTTCCTGCTCACCGAGCCGGACGTCGGATCCGACCCGGCCCGGCTGGCCACCACCGCGGAACCGACCCCGGACGGCAAGGGGTACCGGCTCAACGGGGTGAAGCTCTGGGCCACCAACGGCACGGTCGCCACCCTGCTGGTGGTGATGGCCCGGGTGCCGGCGGCCGAGGGCCGGCGCGGCGGGATCACCGCCTTCGTGGTCGAGGGCGACAGCGAGGGCATCACCGTGGAACGCCGCAACGCCTTCGTCGGACTGCGCGGCCTGGAGAACAGCCTCACCCGCTTCCACGACGTTGTCGTACCGACGGAGAACGTGATCGGCGGTGAGGGCAAGGGGCTGAAGATCGCCCTGACCACGCTGAACACCGGACGTCTCTCGCTGCCGGCGATGTGCGTGGGGGCGGGCAAGTGGTCGCTCAACGTGGCCCGGGAGTGGGCCGCCGACCGGGTCCAGTGGGGCCGGCCGGTCGGCGAGCACGAGGCGGTCGCCAAGAAGCTGTCCTTCATCGCCGCCACCACGTACGGCATGGAGAGCATGCTGGACCTCTGCTGCCTGCTCGCCGACGACGACCGCAACGACATCCGGATCGAGGCGGCGCTGGTCAAGCTCTACGCCAGCGAGATGGCCTGGAAGATCGCCGACGAGCTGATCCAGATCAGGGGCGGCCGCGGCTACGAGACCGCCGACTCCCTCGCCGCCCGGGGCGAGCGCCCCGCCGCGGCCGAGCAGATCCTGCGCGACCTGCGGATCAACCGGATCTTCGAGGGCTCCACGGAGATCATGCACCTGCTGATCGCCCGGGAGGCGGTGGACGCGCACCTCTCGGTGGCCGGCGACATCATCGACCCGGACGCCGGTCTCGCCCGCAAGGCGAAGGCCGGCGCGCGGGCCGGCGTCTTCTACGCGAAGTGGCTGCCCACCCTCGCCGTCGGCAAGGGCCAGACCCCCGGGGCGTACGCCGAGTTCGGCCCGCTCGCCGGTCACCTGCGGCACGTGGAGCGCACCTCCCGCAAGCTGGCCCGGTCCACGTTCTACGCGATGTCCCGCTGGCAGGGAAAGCTGGAGCGCAAGCAGGCGTTCCTCGGCCGGGTGGTGGACATCGGCGCGGAGCTGTTCGCGATGTCCGCGGTCTGCGTCCGGGCGTACGCCGAGCGGGACACCCGTCCGGAGAACGTCGAGCTGGCCGACCTGTTCTGCCGGCAGGCGCGGCTGCGGATCGAGGAGCTGTTCACCGGGCTCTGGTCCAACACCGACTCGCTGGACGTGGCGGCGGCGAAGCGCATCCTCGCCGGCCGGTACGCCGCCCTGGAGGAGGGCGTGGCGACGCCACCGGCGGACGCCCCCTGGGTGGCCAACTGGACCCCCGGCCCGTCCACGGCCCAGGACGTCCGCCGCCGGATCCCTCCGGCGCACTGACCCGGTTCACTCCCGACGACGGCGCGGCCGGGAGCCGGGAGCCGTCAGCGGGCGACCGCCCAGGCGAGGATGGCAGCCAGGATGAGTCCGTTGAGCAGCGCCAGCACCAGGTACGCCTGCGGCGGAATCTTGCGACCCTTACGGACGAAGCTCACCAGGACGCCCGCGTACGCCAGCAGCAGCACGGCGACGACGATCAGGAAGTACAGCACCGCCACACCTTAGCGGCCCGCCCGCAACCCGAGTCCGCGCAGCTCCAGCGCGGCGAGCGCGTCGACGGTGGCGTCGTCGCCGCGGCGCCACGCCTCGGCCACGTCGGGCCCGATCCGGGTCAGCTTGCCGAGCGGCTGACCGGCGAGGGCCCGCAGCGCCAGCAGATCGCGGCCGGCGGGGGCGGTCGCGAGGGCCTTCGCCGCGCCGGCCCGGCGCATCCAGCGCACCCGCAGCGGCAGCCAGCCGAAGAGCACCAGGCCGAGCGGGAAGACCAGCACCGCGATGCTGAGCGCGAGGGCCAACTGGCCGACCAGTTCCTGCTGGTCGCGGCCGGCGTCGGCGAGTGACCGGGCGGCGTCCGCGGCCCTGGTGAAGGGGGCGGTCAGCTCGTCGCCGACCAGCGGCATGCGGCCGACCTTGCCGCCGGCCTCGGCCAGGTTGTCGGCGAGGCCACCGCCGGCCCCCTCCAGCTTCTGTCCGGGTACGGCGAGCTTCTCGACGAGGTCGTGCAGCCAGAGCGCGAAGCGGATCGCCGCGTACACCCAGACGACCACGAGCAGATCGGTGAGGAGTTGGCGGAGGGCGGTCGGAAAACGGTCGGCGTAGATCTTCACGCCGGACAGCGTGCCACGCTCCGGCCGCCGGGGCACGCGCTGAGTTCTCAGCCGGCGCAGGCCGGGCAGGTCCCGAAGATCTCCAGGGTGTGGCTGACCTCGGCGTACCCGTGCTGCGCGGCGACCCGCTCCGCCCAGCTCTCCACCGCCGGCCCGGCCACCTCCACGGTCCGCCCGCAGGCCCGGCAGACCAGGTGGTGGTGGTGACCCTCGCTGCACCGCCGGTAGAGGTGCTCGCCGCCGGGCGGACGCATCACGTCGATCTCGCCGGCGTCGGCCAGGCCCTGCAACGTCCGGTAGACGGTGGTCAGGCCGACCCGCTCGCCCCGCTGGCGCAGCATCGCGTACAGGTCCTGCGCGCTGTGGAAGCCCTCCACCTCGGCCAGCAGCATGCTGACCGCCGTGCGCTGCCGCGTGTTCCGCAGAGTCCCCTCGCTCATCACGGTCCCTCCCCGGCGTGGCTCACCGCGTCCGCCACGATGTGTGCGACGTGCTCGTCCACCAGGGCGTACGCGATCTCCCGACCGCGCCGGGAGCCACGGACCACGCCGGCGCCGCGGAGCACCCGCAGGTGCTGGGAGACCAGCGGTTGCGGGGCGCCCAGCTTCTCCACCAGCTCGTGCACGCACCGTTCACCCTGCGCCAGCTCCGTCACGATCGCCAGTCGGATCGGCGCGGACAGCGCACGCAGCAGGTCACCCGCGCCCTCGAAGGCGTCGTAACCGTTCGTGCCCGTCATCCCGTAACGGTAACCAATACCAGCAGGACCTGCCGGGGGCGGCTCACCTGAGCACGACCTCGTGCGGCTCGGCGGCCGGCACGGCCGCCGGGCCGGACCGCCGGCGCATCGCCCGCCGGCCCGCCGCGGCGAGCGCGACCGCAAGGAACGAGGCGATGGCCACCAGCACCACCGAGGCGCCCGGCGCGGTGTCGGCGGTGGCCGCCACCCAGATGCCCGCCCCGGCGGCGAACACACCGAGCGTCATCGCGGCCGCCATGGTGCTGCGGAAGCCCCGGGTGACCTGCTGGGCGGTCGCCACCGGCACCACCATCAGCGCGCTGATCAGCAGCACGCCGACCGCCCGCATGGCGATCGTCACGGTCACCGCGGTGGTCACCGCCAGCAGCAGGTTGAGCGCCCGGACCGGCAGCCCGGAGACCCGGGCGTACTCCTCGTCGTGGCAGACCGCGAAGAGTGCCGGGCGTAGCGCCAGCATGATCGCCAGGATGGCTACGCCGAGCACCAGGATCGTGGCCAGGTCGGCCGGCGACGTGGTGGTCAGCGACCCGAACAGGTACGAGTTGAGCGCGGAGCTGCTGGCGTCGGAGAGCCCGACCAGCATCACGCCGCCGGCGATGCCGCCGTAGAAGAGCAGCGCCAGGGCCAGGTCGCCGGAGGTGCGGCCGCGGGAGCGGACCAGCTCGATGGCGATCGCGCCGAGGGTGGCCGCGATCACCGCCACCAGCACCGGGGAACGGTTGAGCAGCAGCCCGGCGCCGACGCCGGTGAGCGCCACGTGGCCGATCCCGTCGCCGATCAGCGCCAGCCGCCGCTGCACCAGATAGATGCCGAGTGCCGGCGCGGCCAGCCCGATGACCAGCGCGCCGACCAGGGCGCGCAGCATGAAGTCGTACTGGAGAAGGTCCATGTCAGATGCTCCACAGCCCGGCGGGCTCCTCGTCGCAGTGCGGGTGCACGTGGTCGTGGCCGGGCTCCGCGTGGTGCCCGGCCGGTTCCGGCACCGCGCCGTCGTGGCAGATGCCACCCTCGTGCACGACGACCGCCCGGCTGATCAGCGGCCGCAGCGGGCCCAGCTCGTGGGCGACCAGCAGCACCGTGCCGCCGCCGTCGAGGAAGCCGCGCAGCGCCCCGGCGAACGCCTCCTGGCTGGCCGCGTCGACCCCGGCGGTCGGCTCGTCCAGGACCAGCAGCTCGGGCTCGCCGGCCAGGGCCCGGGCGATCAGGGTGCGCTGCTGCTGCCCGCCGGAGAGGGTGGCGACCGGGTCGCCGGCCCGGTCGGCGAGCCCGACGGCCCGCAGCGCGGCGGCCACCGCCGCGCGGTCGGCGCGTCCCGCCGGCCGCAGTACGCCTCGACGGGCCAGCCGCCCCGAGGCCACCACCTCGCCCACCGTGGCCGGTACGCCGCTGCCGGCGCCGAGGCGCTGGGGGACGTACCCGATTCGGCGCCACTGTCGGAAGCGGCGCTGCGGGGCACCGAAGAGGGTGACCGACCCGGAGCTGAGCGGGACCAGCCCGAGCACGGCGCGGATCAGGGTCGACTTGCCGGAGCCGTTGGCGCCGAGCACGGCCACCACCTCACCGGCGGTGACGGTCAGCGAGACGTCCCGCAGCACGGGGCGGCCGTCGTAGCCGACGGCGGCGTGCGTGACCTGGATGACGGGTGCATTCATGAGCAGTCCAAGGCGGTCCGCAGGGTCTGGAGGTTGGCGCGCATCGCCGAGAGGTAGTCGCCGTCGGCGGGTGGGCCCTCGATCGGGTCGAGCACGGCGGTCCTCGCCCCGACCTCGCGGGCCACGGTCTCGGCGACCTTCGGGCTGACCAGGGTCTCGAAGAAGATCGTGGTGGCCCGGTGCTCCCGGGCTTCCTTCGCCACTGCGGCGAGGCGCTGCGGGGAGGGCTCGCTGTCCGGGGTGAGCCCGGTGATGCCGACCTGTTCGAGCTGGTAGCGCGCGGCGAGATAGCCGAACGCGGTGTGGCTGGCCACGATCTCCCGGCGCTGGCAGGTCTTCAGTCCCTGCGCGTACGCGGTGTCGAGAGCCGTCATGTCGGCGCGGAGCGACCTCGCCCGGGCGGTGTAGTCGGCGGCATGGTCGGGGTCGGTCCTGCCCAGCCGCTCGGCGAGCCGGTCGCCGATGGTGGCCAGCCGGGTCGGGTCGAGCCAGACGTGCGGGTCCTTGCCCCCGGTCTCCTCGTGCCCGGCCTCGCCGTCGTGCTCGTGCCCGCCGGCCGCCGCGTCGCGCAGCGGCTCCACCGTGGCCACGTCGAACGCCCGGTCGCCGCCGTTCTGCGCGACCGCCTCGTCGACGGCTGGCTGGAAGCCGGCGAGGTAGACGATCAGCTCCGCGTCGACGACCTGCCCGACCTGGCGCGGGTTCAGTTCCAGGTCGTGCGGCTCGGCGCCGGGCTTGGCCAGGTTGCTGACCTTGACCGCGTCGCCGCCGATCCGCTCGGCGAGGAACTGCAGCGGGTAGAAGGCGGCCACCACGTCGACCCGCCCCGATCCGGCGCCCGCCCCGCCGTCGGAACAGGCGGCGACGCCGCCCAGGGCGAGCAGGGCGGTGGTGGCTGCGGCCAGAGCGCGCGGAGCGGAGCGGACGGTCATGCCCTCAACTGTCCGCGATAACGAAATTGATTGTCAAAAACGCATGAGTGCATGTCAGAGCAGCTTGGCCAGGGCCACCGCGATCAGCAGGGTCAGCATCACCAGGCGGATCACCCGGGTCGCCGGCCCCTGCACCGGCCAGGTGACGACCATCAGCCACACCAGCCCCGCGGCCAGCGCCAGCAACAGCAGGCCGCCCACCGGACCGGGCGCGAGGAGCGCCACCAGCACCAGGGCCAGCGTGGCCAGGAACACCGTCGTCGGGTTGACCCGGGCCAGTCGGGCCAGCAGGAGACTCTGCGTACGCTGCATTCCACAGACTCTACGAGGAGGACGCCGGTGCTGGTCACCAACCGGTTCGTGGTGGACGCCGATGTCGCGCCCGATTTCACCGAGCGGGCCCACGCCGCCCTCGCGGCGCTCGCCGCCCGCCCCGGCTACCTGCGCGGGGAACTGCTGCGCGCGCTGGACGACCCGACCCACTGGTGTCTGCTCACCGAGTGGGAGTCGGTCGGGGCGTACCGGCGGGCGCTGGGCGGCTTCGACGTCAAGATCACGGCGGTGCCGCTGCTCGCCCAGTCGATCGACGAGCCGTCGGCGTACGAGACGCTCGCCAGCGCTGCGTCGGACGGGGAGATCGTCGTCGTCGCCAGCGATCGGGCCGCAGGTCCTTACCGCTGACCCCGGGGGCACTACCCTCGGCGTATGACCGCTCCCGGACCGGCAGTCCCGCCCCCTCACTCCGTGCTGTCCGGCGCGGGCGGCGCGCCGCCGGTCCCGGGGCCGCCGTCCGAGCCGGGTGTCCCCGCCGGCCCCGGGGTGGCCCCGCCGTTCGCCGCCCCGCCCACCGAGGGCGGCCGCTCCCGGCTCTGGCTCGGTCTCGGCGTCGGCGCGCTCGCCGTGCTGCTCTGCTGCGGCGGGGGCGGCGCGGCCATCGTCGGACTCGCGGTGAGCAACGTCCAGGCGATCGAGGAGCAGGGCCGTACGGTGACCAACACCTACTACCGGGCCCTGGTGGAGAAGGACTGGTCCAAGGCGTACGACACGCTCTGCGACGACGCCCAGCGGCGCGACTCCCGGCCGGAGTTCGAGCAGCGGGTCGCCACCGAGCCACCGATCTCCGGCTACCGGGTGGGCAAGGTCGACGCGCAGACCCTCACCGTGCCGGTCGACGTGACCCTCGGCGGCGGTAAGCGGGAGGCCCAGCAGGTGACTCTGGCGGCGGACCCGCAGACGGGTGGCATGGAGGTCTGCGGGGTGAGCTGACCCCGCCCCCGGTATTCTGCTGGGCTCGGGACCCGGGCAGTCGTACCGTTGTCCCGAACTGACCGCTCCATCCACCTCACCCCCGCCGACCGCCAGCCGGCGTAGGAGGAAACATGCCAGCCGACCGTATCGACGCCGTCGTCAGCCTCGCCAAGCGCCGAGGCTTCGTCTTCCCCTCCAGTGAGATCTACGGGGGCACCCGATCGGCGTGGGACTACGGTCCGCTCGGCGTGGAGCTCAAGGAGAACGTCCGCCGGCAGTGGTGGAAGACCATGGTCCAGCAGCGCGACGACGTCGTCGGCCTGGACTCGGCGGTCATCCTGGCCCGCCAGGTCTGGGAGGCTTCCGGCCACATCGCCGAGTTCGTCGACCCGCTGACCGAGTGCCAGTCCTGCCACAAGCGGTTCCGCGCCGACCACCTGGAAGAGGCGTTCGAGGCCAAGCACGGCCGTCCGCCGGTCTCGCTGTCCGAGATCAACTGCCCGAACTGCGGCAACAAGGGCACCTTCACCGAGCCGAAGATGTTCAACGGCCTGATGAAGACCTACCTCGGCCCGGTGGAGAGCGAAGAGGGCATGCACTACCTGCGGCCCGAGACCGCCCAGGGCATCTTCGTCAACTACAAGAACGTGGAGACCGCCGCGCGCAAGAAGCCGCCGTTCGGCATCGCGCAGACCGGCAAGTCGTTCCGCAACGAGATCACCCCGGGCAACTTCATCTTCCGGACCCGCGAGTTCGAGCAGATGGAGATGGAGTTCTTCGTCGAGCCGGGCTCCGACGAGCAGTGGCACGATTACTGGCTCCAGGAGCGCTGGAACTGGTACCTCGACCTGGGCCTCTCGGCGGAGAACCTGCGCCTCTACGAGCACCCCAAGGAGAAGCTCTCCCACTACTCGAAGCGCACCGTCGACATCGAGTACCGGTTCCAGTTCGGCGGCAGCGAGTTCGCCGAGCTGGAGGGCATCGCCAACCGCACCGACTTCGACCTCTCCACGCACAGCAAGCACTCCGGCGTCGACCTGTCCTACTTCGACCAGACGAAGAACGAGCGCTGGATCCCGTACGTGATCGAGCCGGCCGCCGGCCTGACCCGCGCGGTGCTCGCGTTCCTGCTCGAGGCGTACGACGAGGACGAGGCCCCGAACACCAAGGGCGGCGTTGACAAGCGCACCGTGATGCGCTTCGACCCGCGGCTGGCGCCGGTGAAGGTGGCGGTGCTGCCGCTGTCCCGCAACGAGGCGCTCTCGCCGAAGGCGAAGGGGCTCGCGGCGGATCTGCGCAAGCGCTGGGTGGTGGAGTTCGACGACTCGCAGGCCATCGGCCGCCGCTACCGCCGGCAGGACGAGATCGGCACGCCGTTCTGCGTGACGGTCGACTTCGACACCCTGGACGACGACGCGGTGACCGTGCGGAACCGGGACACCATGGCCCAGGAGCGGGTCTCCCTGGACCAGGTCGAGCGCTACCTGATCGAGCGCCTGCCCGGCTGCTGAGCTGTTCACGGGGTCCCGGCCGGCGCGGAAAGGCGCCGGTCGGGGCCCCGTACACTTGTCCGGTGACCGCCCCTACCCTGCCCGCGCTGCGCCCGTTGACCCTCGGGCCGCACCAGGTGTGGCCGCCGGTGGTGCTGGCGCCGATGGCGGGCATCACCAACGTCGGCTTCCGGCGGCTCTGCCGGGAGCAGGGCGGCGGCATCTACGTCTGCGAGATGATCACCACGCGGGCGCTGGTCGAGCGGAACCCGAAGACCCTCCGCATGATCGCCTTCGGCGCGGACGAGCAGCCGCGCAGCCTCCAGCTCTACGGCACCGACCCGGAGATCACCGCCGCCGCGGTGCGAATCGTGGTGGAGCGCGACCTCGCCGACCACATCGACCTCAACTTCGGCTGCCCGGTGCCCAAGGTCACCCGACGCGGTGGCGGTTCGGCGCTGCCGTGGCGGCGCCGGCTCTTCGCCCGGCTGGTCAGGGCCGCGGTGGACGCCGCGTCGCCCGCCGGGGTGCCGGTCACGGTGAAGATGCGCAAGGGCATCGACGACGACCATCTGACGTACGTCGAGGCCGGGCTCGCCGCGCAGGACGCGGGCGTCGCGGCGGTCGCCCTGCACGGGCGTACGGCGGCGCAGCGTTACTCGGGCACCGCCGACTGGGATGCGATCGCCACCCTCAAGCAGGCCCTCGACGTGCCGGTGCTCGGCAACGGCGACATCTGGGAGGCCGAGGACGCGCTGCGGATGGTCGCGCACACCGGGGTGGACGGCGTGGTGATCGGGCGGGGCTGCCTGGGCCGCCCGTGGCTCTTCGCCGATCTGGAGGCCGCGTTCCACGGCCGGCCGGAGCGGCGGCTGCCCACCCTCGGCGAGGTGGCGGTGACCATGCGCCGGCACGCCGAGCTGCTGGTCGACCAGTTCGTCGTGGGCGCGCGCAACCCGGCGCGGGGCGAGCGGGACGCCTGCACCGACTTCCGCAAGCATGTCGCCTGGTACCTCAAGGGCTTCCCGGTCGGCAGCGAACTGCGCCGCTCGCTCGCGATGATCGAAAGCCTGGCCCAGCTCGACGATCTGCTCGGCAAGCTCGATCCGGCCGAGCCGTTCCCGGTGGCCACGCTGGGTCAGCCGCGCGGCCGGACCAACTCCCCGGGCAAGGTCTTCCTGCCCGACGGCTGGCTGGCCTGCCGGGACGACGACAGCGTGCCCGACGGTGCCGAGCTGGACGACTCCGGCGGCTGACCGCGCCACGCCCGGTCCGGTCCGCGGTTCACGGCCGATCCGGGTGGGGACGAGACGACGACAGGGCCGGCCCCCGGTTGGGGGTCGGCCCTGTCGTGGTTGGTGCTGTGGGGTGGGTCAGGAGGTGGTGTAGCCGCGGGTGGCGATCCAGTCGGCGAGGTTGTCGACGCTGATGCGGTA
>NZ_JAPFQV010000057.1:0-43889 GCF_033804685.1 Micromonospora sp. RTP1Z1 | reverse complement strand
GACAACCGGCAGGCCATCCGGTTCACGAAGAACTCCCGGTTCAAGGTGCTAGGCAACGGCCGGCTGCGGCTGCCGAAGATCGGCGACCTGGAGGTGCGCTGGTCACGCACGCTGCCGTCCGAGCCTTCGTCTGTGACGGTGGTCAAGGATGCGGCCGGGCGGTACTTCGCGTCGTTCGTCGTGCAGACCAGCCAGGACGAGACACTGCCGGCCACGGACTCCGAGGTGGGTATCGACCTGGGCCTGACCCACTTCGCGGTGCTGTCCGACGGCACGAAGGTGGCCGCCCCGAAGTTCCTGCGCCGTGCCGCGCGCAAGCTCAAGCGGCGGCAACAGGCTCTGTCCCGCAAGCAGCGGGGCAGTCAGAACCGCAAGACGGCCGTCGTGAAGGTCGCTCGCGCGCACGCGCGGGTGGCCGACACCCGGCGGGACTGGCAGCACAAACTGTCCACGGCGATCATCCGCGACAACCAAGCGGTGTACGTCGAGGACCTGTGCGTTGCCGGTCTCGGCCGGACCCGGCTCGCGAAGTCCGTACACGACGCCGGCTGGGCCAGTTTCACCGGCATGTTGGAGTACAAGGCCGCCCGGTACGGGCGTACCTTCGCCCGGGTGGACCGGTTCTTCCCCTCCACCCGGATGTGCTCCGACTGCGGACGAATCAACGACAAGATGGCGCTCAACGTCCGAGCGTGGGACTGCCCGTGCGCGACGACCCACGACCGGGACGTCAACGCCGCGATGAACGTGTTGGCCGCCGGACGGGCGGACAACTCAAACGACCGTGGAGCGCGGGTCAGACCACCAGCAATGGTGGCACCGCGCGGCGAAGCGGTAACCCACCCGAACGCCGCGTGTTCCACGCGCAGCGTGGAGGGAATCTCCGTCCTTCAGGGCGGAGAGGACGTCAATCGAAACCGGTCAGCGCCGCCTCGAGGCGGCGCCAGACGTACGTGCGCCAACCGCCGTCGAGCAGGGTGAACGTGCGACGTTGCACCGGGTCGTCCGGGTCGAAGCCGGCGTGCTCGAGGAAGAGCCGGGTGCCCCGCCCCTCGGGGGCGAGGGTCCAGGTGACCACGGTGTCCAGCCGACCGCCGCGCCAGGCCCAGCGCAGCCGGCGCGGCGGGTCGATCTCCAACACCTCGCAGTGCACCACCCCGTCGAAGCCCTGGCCGGGCCGCGGCTCGGTGCGAAAGGTGAAGCGGTGACCCGGAACGGGGCGGAAGTCGTTCGGCATCAGCCAGCGCGCCAGCAGATCAGAATCGGTCAAGGCCCGCCAGACCTTGGCCGGCGGGTGGGCCAGGAACTGGTCCACCGCGATGGTCGCCGGGTCACTCATCGGGCAGCCCGTCCAGCACGTCGCGCAGGGCGGCGAGGCGGGCGCGCCAGAACCGCTCGTACGGCCCGAGCCAGTCCGCGACCTCCCGCAACGGCTCGGGGCGCAGCGAGTAGAGCCGCTGCCGGCCGACCGGCTGCTCCACCACCAGCCCGGCGTCCCTGAGCACCTTGAGGTGCTCGGACAGGCTGGGGCGGCGCATGTCGAAGTGGTCGGCGAGCCGCTGCACCGGCTGCTCGCCCCGCTCGAGCAGCAGCCGGAGCAGCTCCCGCCGGGTGGGGTTGGCCAGCGCCGCGAAGACGTCCCCCTCAGACACGGGTCGCCTGGAGCACGATGCCGTTGCCGTCCGGGTCGTCGAAGGTGACGTACCGGCCCCACGGTGCGGTCTGGATCCCGCCGTCGGCGAACGCCACCCCCCGGCCGCGCAGCGCGGCCACGTCGCCGTCGAGGTCGTCGGTCTCCAGGACGAGGCCCTTGAGCGAGCCGGGCGGCATGGTCGGGAACCAGGTGACCAGGGTCAGGGCGGTGGCGGCCCCCTTCGGCGCGACCTGCACCCAGCGGCCGCCGGGGCCCATCGGGTTGTCCCAGATCAGGTCGAAGCCGAGGGTGTCGACGTAGAAGTCGCGGGCCCGGTCCTGGTCGCTGACGGGCACGGAGACGAGCTGCACATGGGTCACGGTCATGCCACCACAATAGGTAGGAGATTTCCTACCGGTCAAATCGAGAGCAGGCCGGCCGACGCCGTCGACCGGCCTGCTCAGAGGTACGCGGTCAGCTGGTCGGATAACCCTGCTGACCCTGCGGGTGGCCGTACTGCCCCTGCGGCGCCGGGTAGCCGGGCTGGCCCTGCGGCGCCTGGCCGTGGTGGGCCTGCGGGGCTGCGCCGTACTGGCCCTGCGGGGCCGGGTAGCCGGGCTGCCCCTGCGGCGCGTGGCCGTACGGGCCGGGCTGCCCCTCGGGAGCCGTCCAACCCTGCACGGGCTGGCCTGGATGGCCCTGGGCGGCGAACTGCTGCGCGGCGGCCTGCTCCCTGGCCTCCTTGCGCGCCTTCACGGCCCGGACGATCAGCAGGACCGGCAGGATGAAGGCGTAGAAGAAGATCGTGTACCTACTGCCCACGGGAGCGAGGAACATCAGGTAGAAGCCGTAGCAGAAGAAGGCGAGGCCCACGACGATGTTCAGGATCCGGGAGCCCTTGCCCTGCTCGGGGATCGCGAGACCGATGACGATCATCGCGATGCCGCCGAGCATCAGCAGGATTTCGTAGACAAGTTCAAACATGTGATCCCCGTCAATCCGGTGAATGTGCCGGTCCACCATAGAGGAGTGGCCGGCGACCCCGCTGCCCCGTTTTCCGTGGCGGGCGACACCTCACTTGAGCTGGCCCGCGGTGAGCCCCGCCTGGATCTGCCGCTGGAACGTCATGTACACCACCAGGACCGGGAGGACCGCGATGGTCAGGCCGGCGAAGAGTTGCGCGTAGTCGCCGGCGTAGCCCTGGTTGACGGCGAGCGCGTTCAATCCCTGGGCGAGCATCCACTTCGACTCGTCGCCCTGCATCAGGACCTGCGGCAGCAGGAACTGGTTCCAGTGGCTGAGGAAATTGAAAATGCCGACACTGATCAGTCCCGGTCGTGCCATCGGCAGCATCACCCGGAAGAAGAGCCGGAAGTGACCACAGCCGTCGATCAGTGCGGCCTCCGCCACCGAGGTCGGCAGGGTCCGGAAGAACGCGGTCAGGAAGAACACCGTGAACGGCAGCGAGTACGCCGCGTACACCAGGATCAGACCGGTCCAGGTGCCGAAGAGCCCGGCGTTGCGGACCACGAAGAAGAGCGGCACGAGGGCCAGGAAGACCGGGAACATCATCCCGCCGACGAACAGGTAGTAGACCACCTGCCGGCCGCGGAACTCGTACCGGGCGAAGACGTACGCGGCCGCCGCGCCGAACAGCATGGTCAGGGTCAGCGAGCCGGCCACCACCATCGCGCTGTTCAGGAAGTACTGGCCGATGTGCGCCTTCGTCCAGGCCCGCGCCCAGTTGTCCAGCCGCAGCTCGCCGGGCAGCCCCCACGGGTCGGCCAGGATCTCGCTGTTGCTCTTCAGCGAGCTGAGCAACATCCAGGCCAGCGGCAGGATGGTCATCGCCGCCCAGAGCAGCAGGAAGGTGTGCGAGAAGGCGTTCGCCACGCCCAGTTCCCGGCGCAGCGGCCGGTCCGCCGACCGGGGCGTGGCCACGGCGGCAGGCGTCGTCTCATCCACAGTGGTCACTAGTACTCGATCCGATCGCGCCGGGCGGCCCGCAGCGCCAGCACCGCTACCGCGAGGGTCAGGAAGAACATCACCACGCCGATCGCCGAGGCGTACCCGAACTTGGTCTCGCTGCCGAACGCGGTGTCGTACATCCGCATGCCGATCACGTCGGAGGAGAAGTTCGGTCCGCCGTTGGTCATCAACTGGACCAGGATGAAGCCGTCCAACGCGGCGATGGACAGGTAGATCCAGGCCACCTGGACGGTGTCCCAGAGCAGCGGGATGGTGATCTTCCGCAGCATCACCGCCCGGGAGGCGCCGTCGAGCAGCACCGCCTCGTAGATGTCGCGCGGGATGGCCTGCATGGCGGCGCCGAAGAGCACGACGTAGAAGCCGACGTTGCTCCACACCATCACCGCCAGCACGCACCAGAAGGCGAATCGCGGGTCGCCCAGCCAGGTCGGCGCGGGCAGGCCCAGGGCCCGCAGCGCACCGTTGAGCAGGCCGCTGTTGGGGTGGTAGATCTCCTTCCAGAGCAGCGCGATGATCACGACCGAGAGCACCTGCGGGAAGAAGTAGACCAGCCGGTAGACGGAGGTGCCGCGTACCCCGGAGACCCCGGCCCGGCCCTTGCGCCCGCCCATGGTGAGCATGGTGGCGAAGAAGAGGCCGAGCGCGATGGTCAGCACCGGCACCACGGCCAGCAGGATCGCGTTGTTCTCCAACGCGTTCCAGACGTAGCCGTCGTGCAGCAGGGTGCGGAAGTTGGCCATGCCGACCGGGTCGGCCTGCGCGGAATACCCCAGCCAGCCGGTGGTCGAGATCTGAAAGGCCTGAAGGTACGGCGAGAGCACGAAGACGCCGTACAGCACCAGCGGCGGCAGCAGGAAGCTGACGATCAGCGGGTATCTGCCATGTCGCACCTGCGCGACCCTCCCTGTTTCGGTCGGTGGGGGCGGGCGGGGCCCGCCCCCACCGGGGACGTCACGCGGCCCGCTTGTACTTCCTGATCGAGCTGTCCTGGGCGATCGAGTCTGCGCCCTTCTGGCACTGGTCGAGGAACTCCGCCGGGGTGGACCGGCCGCTGAAGAACTCGCCGCAGGCGGCGTCGACGAGGTTGCGCTCCAGCTTGCGGTAGTAGTTGTTGTAGACCCAGTTGAAACCGTTGGACCCGGAGGCTTCCAACGCCTTGACCACGGTCGTCAGCCCGAACGGCAGCTCGACGCCCTCGGTCGTGCCGGCGACCACGGTCAGGCTGGCGACCTTCTTGGTGAAGTCCTGGGCGCCCTTCTTGGAGAGCATCACCCGCAGGTACTCCAGGCCGCCGGCCACGTTCTTGGCCTTGGCCGGCACGATGAACGGCTCGCCGGCCGTACCCCGGATCGCCTCGAAGGGCAGCTTGTCGCCGCTGCCCAGGCTCGGCGTCGGCGCGACGGTCATGTTGAACCCGGCCGGGGTGACGTCCTTCTGCTCGCTCTCCAGCCAGGAACCGCAGGAGATGAAGGCGGCCTTGCCCTGGCACCACGCGGTCTGCGACTGCTTGTGGTCGAGGCCGGGCGAGCCCTCCAGGATGTACTTGTCCTTGACGATCTGGTGCCAGGCGTCGGCCGCCGCCTTCATCGCGTCGGACTTCCAGGCGTTCGGCTCCAGGTTGTCGATCGCGGTGGCGACCGAGGGGCCGCCGAACTTGATCGCGGTGGAGATCAGCGGCCAGCTCATGTAGCGCGGGTGAATGCCGGCGTACGTCCAGGGGGCGATGCCGGCGGCCTTGATCTGCTTGCAGAGCGCGATGTGCTCGTCCCAGGTCTTCGCGTACTGCCAGTTGCGCTCCGTGAAGAGCTTGGTGGAGTGCCAGATGCCGTAGACGGTGTAGGTGTAGTTCATCACCAGGAACTTGCCGTCG
The DNA here is from genome assembly GCF_033804685.1 of Micromonospora sp. RTP1Z1. Classification (NCBI taxonomy): domain Bacteria; kingdom Bacillati; phylum Actinomycetota; class Actinomycetes; order Micromonosporales; family Micromonosporaceae; genus Micromonospora; species Micromonospora sp. RTP1Z1. The sequence continues at coordinate 38,397 of NZ_JAPFQV010000057.1, read as the reverse complement.
TACGAGCCGACCTCGACGGCGCCGGGCAGCAGCGTCTCCTTGACGGTCTTGCCGGGGATGTCGAGGCTCGGGGCGGCGAGCAGGTCGCCGAGGTCGGCGAGGGCGTTCTGGGAGACCAGGCCGCCGGGGTCGATCTGGCCGGCGCCGGAGTTGTTGACCATGTCCGGCGGGGTGCCGTCGACGAAGCGCGGCTGGAGGGTCTTGTTGATCTCCTGGGTGGCGGAGTGCTTGATCTCGGCCTTGGGGTACTTCTCCTTGTACATGGCCTCGTGGCTCTTGGCGTACTCCTCGCCGAAGCCGCCGTTGAAGATCACCACCTCGAGCGGGGCGTCCTCCTTGACGCCGAGCGGGTTCTGCTCGCTCTTGGTGCCCTTGTAGGCGCCGGTGTCGCTCTTGTCGTCGCCACCGGAGGTGGCACAGCCGGCGAGCAGACCGGCGGCGGGGGTGGCCAGCAGGCCGGCGGCGGCGGTGCGCCGCATGATCTCACGCCTGTTCATCACAGCTCCTCGGTTCGGGTACGGGCGGCCCGCCGGGCCTGGGGATGGCGGGTCGCGGCCACGAGGCACGGGGGTGTCGTGTGTTGCTTGTCTTCAGTTCGTAGAATGCTGCTGAAGAATTTCTACGACAGTGCGGCGCGGACCACAAGACCCGACGGCCGAACCGTTATCACCACCGGCCAGCGCCGGCTGGCATAGCCTGGGCTCATGCGCCGCCTGCGGCAGCTCGCCGAGCGCACACCGGCGGGGCGGGAGCGCTACGTCGACCTGCTCCGGGCACTCGCCATCATCATGGTCGTCATCGGTCACTGGGGAGTGACCGTCATCGGGTACGACCGCGCCGGGCGCCCTACCGGGCACTCCGCCCTGGGCGACCTGCCGTGGGCCTGGCCGCTGACCTGGGTGGCCCAGGTGATACCGGTCTTCTTCCTGGTCGGCGGGTACGCCAACGCCGCGTCGCTGACCGCCCGCCGGTCCCGGGGCGGCGACGCCACCGGCTGGCTGGTCGACCGGAGCGCCCGGCTGATCCGCCCCACCACCGCGCTGGTGGTGGTGCTGACGCTCGGCGCGGCGGTCGCCCGGCTCCGCGGCGCCGACCCGGTCGAGATCCGCACCGTGGTCTGGTTCGCCACCATCCCGCTCTGGTTCCTCGTCGCCTACCTGATCGTGGTCCCGCTGACCCCGCCGATGTACGCGCTGCACCGCCGCTTCGGGCTGCTCGTGCCGCTGGTGCTCGTCGGCCTCGTGGCGCTCGGCGACCTGGGCCGGCTGCTCGGGCCCGCCGGCCTGGCGACCGGGAACTACCTCTTCGGCTGGCTGGCCGTGCACCAGCTCGGCTTCGCCTGGTACGACGCCCGCTCCCCGTCGACACCGCGGCGTCGACGACTGCCCACCTCCCGGCGCGCCGGCGCGGTGCTGCTGGGGGGCGGGCTGGCCGCGCTGGTGCTGCTGACGATCGTCGGGCCGTACCCGGTGGTGATGCTCAACGTGCCCGGCGAGCGGCTGGACAACGCCGCGCCGCCGAGCCTGGCGCTGCTCGCCGTGGCCACCGCCCAGCTCGGGCTGATCCTGCTGCTGCACGACCCGGCCGAGCGCTGGCTGCGCCGCCCCGGACCCTGGCAGGCGGTGATCGCGGTGAACTCGGTGGTGCTGACCATCTTCCTCTGGCACCTGACCGCCGCCGTGCTGCTGATCGGCGTGCTCAACGCCCTCGGGGTGCTGCCCACCCCGCGCGTCGGCTCGGCGGACTGGTGGGCATGGCGGGTGCCCTGGCTGCTCACCCTCACCGTGGTGCTGGCCGCACTCGTCGCCGTCTTCGGGCCGATCGAGGCCCGCACCCGCCGCCACGGCGAGCCCACCCCCGGCGGGTCGGTCCGCACCGCGCTCGCGGTGGCCGGATACGCCGGCGTGGTCGCCGGGCTGCTGCTGAACAGCCTGACCCGCAAGGCCGCCCCGGAACCGCTGGGGCTGCCCGCCCCGGCGCTGGTCGCGTACCTGGCCGGGGCGGGGGTGCTGCGGCTGCTCAGGTCTGGGTGGGGAAGCCGAGGTTGACCCCGCCGTGGCGCGGGTCGAGCCAACGGCTGGTGACCACCTTGCCCCGGGTGAAGAAGGACACTCCGTCGGCGCCGTGCGCGTGCAGGTCGCCGAAGAGCGAGGACTTCCAGCCGCCGAAGGAGTAGTAGGCCATCGGCACCGGGATCGGCACGTTGATCCCGACCATGCCCACCTCCACCTCGTGCTGGTAGCGCCGGGCGGCGCCGCCGTCGTTGGTGAAGATCGCCGTGCCGTTGCCGTACGGGTTGGCGTTGACCAGGTCGACCGCCTCGTCGTACGAGCCGACCCGGACGACGCTGAGCACCGGGCCGAAGATCTCGTCGGTGTAGATCGACATCTCCGGGGTGACGTGGTCGAAGAGGGTCGGGCCCAGCCAGAAGCCGTCCGCCTCGCCGTCCGGGGTGACGTCCCGGCCGTCCACCACCGGCACCGCGCCGGCCTCGACCCCGGACTCCACATAGGAGCGGACCTTCGCCGCGTGCGCGGCGGTGACCAGGGGGCCCATGTCGCAGCCGCGCCGGCCGTCCCCGGTGCGCAGCCGGGTCATCCGTTCGGCGATCTTCGCGACCAGGGCGTCGGCGACCGGCCCCACCGCGACCAGGGCGGAGATCGCCATGCACCGCTCCCCCGCCGAGCCGAAGCCGGCGTTCACCGCCGCGTCGGCAGCCAGGTCCAGGTCGGCGTCCGGGAGCACCACCATGTGGTTCTTCGCCCCGCCGAGCGCCTGCACCCGCTTGCCGGCCAGCGACCCGCGCTGGTGCACGTACCGGGCGACCGGGGTGGAGCCGACGAACGAGACCGCCTTCACGCCCGGGTGGTCGAGCAGCGCGTCGACCGCCTCCTTGTCGCCGTTGACCACGTTCAGCACGCCGTCGGGCAGGCCCGCCTCGACGAACCACTCGGCCAGCAGCAACGCCGCGCTGGGGTCCTTCTCGCTCGGCTTGAGCACCACCGCGTTGCCGCAGGCGACCGCCACCGGCACGAACCACAGCGGCACCATCACCGGGAAGTTGAACGGCGAGATCACCGCGACCACGCCCAGCGGCTGCCGCAGACTGTACGAGTCGACCTCGGTGGAGACGTTCTCGCTGAAGCCGCCGCGCACCGCGGAGGGGATGCCGCAGGCGTACTCGATCACCTCCAGGCCGCGCTGCACCTCGCCGGCGGCGTCCGCGAGCACCTTGCCGTGCTCGGCGGTGATCACCTCGGCGAGCCGGCCGCGCCGCGCCTTGACCAGCTCCCGGAAGGCGAAGAGCACCGCCGTCCGCTTGGCCAGGGAGGCGTCCCGCCAGGCCCGCGCGGCCCGCTCGGCGGCATCCACCGCGCCCGCGACGTCCGCGGCCGAGGCCAGCTCCACCTGGCCGGTACGCCGGCCGGTCGCCGGGTCGAAGACGTCGGCCCGCCGCTCGGAGCTGCCGCCGACCCGCTTGCCGTCGATGAAGTGTCCGATGCTCATGCGGTCACCGCCGAGGTGCGGATCGCGTCGACCAGGATGGCCAGCCCCTCGCGGGCCTCCTCCTCGGTCAGCGTCAGCGGCGGGCCCATCCGCAGCACGTTGCCGTAGAGGCCGCCCTTGCCGGCGAGCAGGCCGCCGGCCCGGCACGCCTCGAAGACCCGGACCGTCATCGCCGGGTCCGGCTCGGTGGTGCCCGGGCGGACGAACTCGACCCCGAGCATCAACCCCTTGCCGCGTACCTCGGCGACGCAGTCGAGACCGCCCACCGCGGACCGCAGGCCCTCGGCGAGGATCGCGCCGACGCGGGCGGCGTTGGCCTGGAGATCGTGGTCGAGCAGGTAGTCGAGGACCGCGTTGCCGGCGGCGGTGGAGATCGGGTTGCCGCCGAAGGTGGAGAAGCTGATCGCCGGCACCGACTCCAGCACGTCGGCCCGGCCGACCACCCCGGCGAGGGCGAAGCCGTTGCCGATGCCCTTGGCGAAGGTGAGCAGGTCCGGGGTGACGCCGTGCGCCTGGTAGCCCCAGAAGTGCTCGCCGGTGCGGCCCCAGCCGGTCTGCACCTCGTCGGAGACGAACAGGATGCCCGACTCGTCGAGCACCTTCTTCCAGCCGGCGAAGAGCCCGTCCGGCGGGTGCACGAAGCCGCCGACGCCCTGGATCGGCTCGGCGATCAGGCAGGCCACGTCGCCGGCGGTCTGCGTGGCGAGGACCTCGCGCAGGTCCTCCACCGCCGCGTCGACCTGCTCGTCGGGGCCGAGCCGCGAGAGCAGGCCGCGGACCCGTTCGCCGGAGTGCAGCCAGGCCACCTGGAGCGGGTTGAGCGCGCTGGCCGACCAGCTGCGGTTGCCGGTGACGCCCATCGCGGCGTATGACCGGCCGTGGTAGCTGTTGCGCACCGCGAGGATCTGGTGCGAGCGGCGGTAGTTGGTGGCGACCAGCAGCGCCGCCTCGTTCGCCTCGGTGCCGGAATTGGTGAAGAAGACCCGGGCGTCGGGGATGCCGGAGACCCGGGCGACCTTCTCGGCCAGCTCGACCTGCTGGCGGATCAGGTAGAGCGTGGAGCTGTGCACGATGCCGGTGGCGAGCTGCCGCTGCACCGCCTCCCGGATCTCCGGGATGTCGTAGCCGACCATGTTGGTCAGCACGCCGCCGAAGAAGTCCAGGTAGCTGCGCCCCTGCGCGTCGGTCACCCGGCGACCCGAACCGGAGACCAGCTCGATCGGCTCGTCGTAGTAGAGCGGCATCCAGGACGGGAGCACGGCCCGGTGCCGGGCCAGCAGGTCGTCGGAGGTCATCGTGGTGGCACCCTTCAGCGGCGGTTGGCGTCCCCGCACGCTTTCACCGAGGGGGCGGCAGGGACAACTGTCACTGTGTAGCGCAGCGACGGTGCGGGCCTGACACGGCGTCAACCGTCGCACTGCGGTTTCCGGGGTGGAGCGTGATCGCCGCTCACCTTTCCGCCCGTCACCGCGCTGGTCAACCACTCATTCCGCAGCGGCGGGACGATGGACCGACGAGACCGCACGCCGGCGGTAGCATCCAGCCGGTGCGGACAGTCGAGGTGGCACTGCCGGCCGGGACCACCGGTGCGGAGCTGACGGCCGGCGTACGGACCTGGGTGGAGTCGCCCCCGCTCCGTGGCCTGGTCGGGCACTTCGGCGGCGACTGGCCGGCCGGGGACCTGACGGCGGTGCTGGCCGGGCTGGACGACTTCTCGGCCCGGCACTGGGACTTCCGGGACGGTCGGGAACGCCCCGAGGCCCGCGAACCGGCCTTCGACCTCGGCACGGTGGCGCTCATTCTGGACTCGGCCGCCGCGCTCGGCCTGATCCGGGCGCTCCCCCCACCGCGGCCCCGGTACGCCCACCTGGTGGTGCTCGGCGGCCTGGCCCACGCCTGCCTGCGGCGGGTCGCGTACGCCGCGCACCTGCTGCGTACGGGCCCGGCGGTGACCGGGGAGGTGGCGGTGCTGGGCAGCTTCCGGCCCCTGAGCCGGGTCGAGCGGCAGGTCCTGGCCGGCGTGGGGCTCGGCGCGGAGACCGAGGTGGAGGCGTTGGACGCCGCCGTGCGGCGCTCGTTCGGGCTCGCCGCGCCGGTCGAGGAGGACGGCCACGACGGCGGCCACCCGCACCACTCGTGGTCGTCGCGGACCTACCGGCCGGCCGGGCTGCCCCCGGTGCGGGTGCTCGCCGCCCCGTCCAGCGAGCCGGAGCGGCGGCGGGCGCACACCGCCGACACCCAGCGGTTCTGGGCGGAGCACGTGCGGCTGCGTGCCGGTGACCCGGTGCTGATGGTGACCGCGCCGATCTACGTGCCGTTCCAGCACTGCGACGCGCTGCGCACCCTGGCCGTGCCGTACGGCTGCCGGATCGACACGGTCGGCGCCGACCCGGCGCTGGCCGCGCTGCCCCGGGTGCCGGAACCCACCCTCACCCCCGGGCGGTACCTCCAGGAGATCCGCTCGGCGATCCGGTCCCTGCGCGCCCTGCACGCCACGCTGCCGCCCGGCTGACCGGCGGGCGGGCGCGCCTCGGGCCGGCGTCAGCGGGCGGTGTCGGCGACCGCTTGGGCGAAGACCTCGGAGCGGTGCTCGAAGTTGCGGAACCGGCCGTAGCTGGGGGCGGCCGGGGAGAGCAGCACCACCCCGCCGGCCGGGGTGAGCTTGCGGGACAGCGCCACCGCGGCGACCAGGTCGTCGGCGAGTTCGGTACGCACCGTCGGCAGCCCCGCGAGCGCCTCGACGATCCGGGGGCCGCTGTCCGGGATGCCGATGACGGTGATCTCCCGCTCGGCCAGGTGCTCCCGCAGCGGGGTGTAGTCCAGGCCCCGGTCGGTGCCGCCGACGATCACCGTGAGCGGCCGTCCCTCGTACGCGTCGATCGCGTGCATCGCCGCGTACGGGCTGGTGGCGAGGGTGTCGTCGACGAACGTGAGGCCGGACGGGTCGGGGATCTCGGTGAGCCGGTGGGCGAGGCCCTGGAACTCGGCGACCGCGAGCGCGAGGGTGTCCTTCCGGGCGACCACGTCGACGCCGAGCGCGTCGAGCACGGCGAGCGCCACGCAGAGGTTGCCCTCGTTGTGCCGGCCGACCAGCGGCAGCACGGCGCGCGGGAAGAGCGGCTGGTCGACCAGATGGAACCAGGGCGTACCGTCCGGGCCGGTGGCCACGTTGGCGGTGTCCGTCGAGCCGGCGCGGACGGCCGCGCGGTCGCCCAGCTCCAGGGCGAGCCGTGGGTCGGCGCCGTTGACCACCACGGTCCGCGGGCCGTACGCGAGCAGGTTCAACTTGTCCTGGTAGTACTCCCGCTCGCCGCCGTGCGCGTCCAGGTGCTCCGGGAAGAGCGCGGTGACCACGGCGACCCGGGGCGAGTCGGTCAGGTCGGCGCACTGGTAGCTGGAGAGCTCCAGCACGTACAGCTCGGCCTCGGGCAGGTCGAGCAGCGGCACACCGATGTTGCCGCCGAAGACGTTGGGCCGGTCCATCGCGGTCAGCAGGTGGCTGATCAGGCTGGACGTGGTGCTCTTGCCCTTGCTGCCGGTCACCCCGACCGTACGGTCGGCGTGGTCGGCCATCCACAGCGCGCTGCCCTGGGTGACGGGCACGGCGCGGCGGCGCAGCTCGACCATCCACGGGTGGGTGTTCGGCACCCCCGGCGAGCGGACCACCACGTCGGCCGCGGCCAGCCGGTCGAAGCCCGTCTCGCCGGTGACCAGGGGCGCGGCCTCGGCGAGCGGCCCCTCCCAGGGCAGCGTGAGGAAGTTGGCGCTGTCGTCCACGACGACCAGGTCGGCCGGGCCGTGCGCGGCGATCGCGGTCACCGCCGCCCGGCCCTCCCGGCCGGCCCCCCAGACGGCGACGGTACGTCCGCGCAGGTCAGACAGGCGCACGGGCTCTCTCCTCTGGTGTTTCGACGCGATCGGCGGGCGGGGTGCGACGCAGCCGGACACGGCCGGACGAACCAGGGCCTAGTATGGCGTGTGCCCAACGAGCAGCTCCGGCGGATGGACGCCTTCACCTTCCCGTCCTACTCGATCGACCTCTCCACCGGCGAGGCGTTGTTCGACTACGCCCTCACCGGCCCGCACGGGGAGCAACGGTTCACCGAGGTGATCACGCTCCCGCTGCCGGCCGAACCCCCGTCGGACGAGACCGTCGCCACCCTCGACCGGGTCCTCGAGCTGCTGCACGTGGTCGCCGGGGTCAGCTACTACAAGGTCGCCGCGCCGCACCGGCTGGTGCTGCCGGCGCCGTTGGGCGCAGCCGCCGCCGAGCTGGTCACCGCCGTCTACACCAGGGGCCTCGCCGAGTACGCGTACCGCAACCGGCTGCCGCACGTGCTGGAGCTGCGCCCGGAGGTCCCGGCCGGCGAGGTCACCCCAACCCGGGTGTACGACGACTCGGACCGTCGCCCGCTCTCGGCCGTCGGCGGCGGCAAGGACTCCATCGTCAGCCTGGAGGCGCTGCGCCGGGCCGGCTTCGACCCGGTGCCCTTCTCGGTCAACCCCAACCACGTCATCGTCGCGGTCAACCAGGCCTCCGACCTGACCCCGCTGGCCGCCCGCCGGCGGATCGACCCGGTGCTGTTCGACCTCAACGCGGCCGGCGCGCTCAACGGACACATCCCGGTCACCGCGATCAACTCGCTGATCGCGGTCGCCACCGCCGTGCTGCACGGCCTGGGTCCGGTGGTGATGTCCAACGAGCGCTCGGCGTCCGACCCGAACCTGATCTGGAACGGTCACGAGATCAACCACCAGTGGTCCAAGGGCGTCGAGGCGGAGGGGCTGCTCCGGGCGGCGCTGGCCGAGCACGCCGGCCTCACCGAGCCGTACTTCTCCCTGCTGCGCTCGCTGTCCGAGCTGCACATCGCCCGGCTCTTCGCCGAGATCGAGCGGTACGACGACGTGGTGACCAGCTGCAACGCGGCGTTCAAGCTGCGCGACGCGAGCGAACGCTGGTGCCGGAACTGCCCGAAGTGCCGGTTCGTCTTCCTGGCCATGGCGCCGTTCATGCCGCGCGAGCGGATCACCCACATCTTCGGCGGCGACCTGCTGGCCGACGAGTCCCAGGTCCCCGGCTACCGGGAACTGCTCGGCGTGGACGGGCACAAGCCGTTCGAGTGCGTGGGTGAGGTCGAGGAGTCGGTGGTGGCGTTGAGCCTCCTCGCCGAACAGGGGCAGTGGCGCGACGCCCCGGTGGTCCGCGCCCTGGTCGACGCGCTCCCCGACACCGCCTGGTCGGCCGCCGCCACCTCGGACGTCTTCACCCCCGGCGGCCCCAACTTCGTCCCCGCCGCGTACGCCAAGGCCCTCACCGCCCTGACCTGACCTGACCCCCACCGTCCCCGGCCGGTCCGAAGCCGGACGCGGGGTGGTCAGGGGGTGCGGACGGCGTCCAGGGCGAGCAGGGCGACGTGCAGGGAGAGGCAGGCCTCGACCGAGTCGAGGTCGACGTCGAGGATCCGGCCGATCCGGGCCAGCCGCTCATAGAACGCCGGCCGCGACAGGTGCGCCGCGGCGGCCGCCGCCGACTTGTTCCGGCCCTGCTCCAGGTACGCCCGCAGGGTGCCGAGCAGCTGCTCTCGGGGATGCTGGGCGTCGTACGCGAGCAGCGCGCCGAGTTCCCGCTCGACGAAGGTCTGCAACCGCGGCTCGTCCCGCAGCAGGTGCAGCAGGCCGGCCAGACCGACGTGCGGCAGCCGGAAGATCGGCAGGTCCCGCCGGTCCCGGCGGGCCGCCTCGGCGATCTGCCGCGCCTCGATCAGCGACCGCCCGGCCTCCCGCAGGCTGCCCACCCCCGATCCGGCGGCCACGATCACCGCCGCCGGGCCCGGGCCGGCGGGGCGGGCGACAGCGGTGCCGGCCGGAGTCGGCCGGGCGAGGGCGGCGGCGACGGCCGACCGCGGGGCCGGTGGGCGGGGCGGGGCGGCGTCGAGGCGTACCCGACGCAGCGTGGTGGCGAACGCGGCGAGCGACTTCTGCTCGACGGCCGGGTCGGGCAGTGCGAGCAGCACGCCGACGGCCTGGTCGTCGACGGCGCTGGTGAGTCCGGTCAGCTTGGCCTCGCACAGCGCCTGGCCGACGGCCTCGGCGAGGTCCCGCAGCCGGGCCGGGCCGGCCTCCGGGCCGGCCTCGGCGGCGGCGCCGTCCCCGACCGGGTCGTCCGCGCGGTGCCGGACCACCACGCCGACCAGGTGCCGGCGGTCCAGCACCACGCCGAGCGCCTTCGCCCGCAGCGCCACCTCGTCGACGGGCCGGGAATGGTCGAGCAGGGCGGTGAGCAGGGTGCGGTGGAGCTGCCGTTCGAGCCCCTCGGCGTCGCGACGGATCAGCCGGCCGAGCGCCAGGGTGGAGGCGGCCCGCTCGATCAGGATGGTCAGCCGGGTGGGCGGGGTGCCGGCCGGCCAGCGCAGCAGCAGCCGCCCCCAGTCCTGGCCCCGGGCGCCGACCGTGGTCACCAGCCAGCCGCTGTCCGGGTCGTACGCCGTCCGCCCGGCCGGCCGGATCCGCCGGGAATGCTGCTCCCAGCCGTCCAGCAGCAGCTCCGCGTTCTCCCCCGCCGGGTCGTACGCGAGCACCTGCCGGGACAGGTTCTCCAGCACCACCGGGGAGCCGGCCAGCTCGGCGGCATGCCGGACCACCTCGGTCGGGCCGGCGCCCTCGACGGAGAGCTCGGTGAACCGCTGGTGGATCTCCTCGGTGGCACGCAGCTCGGTGAGCTGGGCGTCCACGATCAGCGCGTGCACCGCCTCGGTGATCCGGACGAACGGCGTGGCCCGCCGCAGCTCCACCAGGGGCAGGCCGCGCCGCTCGGCGGCCGCCGCCATCACCCGGGGCACCCCGCTGACGTACCGGCGGCCCAGCTCCACCACCAGGCCGGAGACGCCGACGTCGGCCAGGTCGCCGATGAACGCGCGCAGGCCGGCGTCGTCGGCGGGCAGCCCGATGCCGGTGGTGAGCACCAGTTCCCGCCCGCCGAGCAGGGTGGCGATGTCCGGCACCTCGGTGACGTGCACCCAGCGGACCGGCTGGTCCAGACCCGCCTCCCCGGCGACCAGGCGCGGGGCGCCGTGGCGGACCGGGTCGAGCGCGAGGACCTCACGGACGGTAGGGAACACGGCGGCAACGCTACCCTGCGTCACCCCCGATCTCGAAGAACCGGGCCTGACCGGGCCCGGGGGCGGACGTCGCTGACCGGAGACGACCGGACGGGTGCGACGGCCCCCTCACATCGGGTCGTCGCGGCCCAACTCCCAGCAGGCGACGGCCGTGGCGGCCGCGACGTTCAGCGAGTCCACGCCGCGGCGCATCGGGATCACCACCCGGACGTCGCTGGCGTCCATCGCCGCCCGGGTCAGCCCGGCGCCCTCGGCGCCGAGCAGCAGCGCCGAGCGGGCCCGCCGCGCGGCGTCGAGCCGCTGGATCGGCACCGCGTCCGGCGCCGGGGTCATCGCCAGCACCGTGAAGCCGGCCGTGCGGACGTCGGCGAGTGCGTCCGGCCAGGGCTCCAGCTTCGCGTACGGCACGGCGAAGACCTCACCCATGCTGACCCGGACGCTGCGCCGGTAAAGGGGGTCGGCGCATGAGGGCGAAAGAAGAACGGCGTCGACGCCCAGTCCCGCCACGGCCCTGAAAATTGCCCCGAGGTTGGTGTGGTTGTTGACGTCCTCCAGGATGACCGCCCGCCGGGCACCGGCCAGCACCTCGGCCGCGCTGGGCATCGGCTTGCGGTGGAACGAGGCGAGCACCCCGCGGTGCACGTGGAAGCCGGTGGCCCGCTGGAGCACCTCCGGGGTGGCCGCGTAGACCGGGGCGTCCCCGGTGTCGAGGTCGGCGAGCTGGTCGGCCCGCTTGGCGTCCACCAGGTACGACCGGGCCGGGTAGCCGGCCCGCAGCGCCCGCCGCAGCACCAGCTCCCCCTCGGCGATGAACAGTCCGTGCGGGGGCTCCCAGCGGGTACGCAGCTCGACGTCGGTCAGCGCGCGGTAGTCGGCGATCCGGTCGTCGTCGGGGTCGGTGATCTCGTGGACGGGCACCCGACGATTCTGCCGGACGGCCCCGTCGGGTCCGTCGGCCCGCCCGCCGGGCAGTCGTCGCCGTTCCCGGCCCGCCGCGTCGGTCAGCCCGCCCGGTGGTACCGCAGCAGCACGGACCGGCCGTCGAAGCCGCGGCTGTCGACCAGCCGCAGGTCGATGTGGCGGTTGCCGGGGAAGACCGGCTTCCCGCCGCCGAGCACCACGGGGTGCACGATGACCTGGTACTCGTCGATCAGGCCGAGGTCGGTCAGCGCCGCGGCGGCGCCGGCACCGCCGGTGAGCAGCAGGTCGCCGGCGGTCGCCTCGCTGACCTCGGTGATCTCCTTGGCCAGGTCGCCGCCGCCGACCACCCGGGCGTCGTGGTCGGCCTCGGTCAGGGTGCGGGAGACGACGACCTTCGGGGTACGGCGCCAGATCGGCGCGAACGCCAGGTCGTGCGGGTGGTCGGACATCGACTCGGCCCGCGGCCAGTAGTACGACATCATCTCCCAGACCTTCCGGCCGTAGAGGAACGCGCCGGCCCGCTCGGTCAGCCCCAGCGAGTACGCGGACAACTCCTCCCCCATCGCGGGCCAGTCGAATTCGCCGTTCGGTCCCTCGATGAAGCCGTCGACGGACTGGTGCACCCAGTAAATGACCTTGCCCATGGCGGTGCTCCTCCTGGATCGGGTCGCCCCGGGGGGCGCTCTCAGCGGTGGGTCGGCGCCGCCGCCCGGGATCCGACACCCGTGGCCCGCCTTTTTCGGCGCATCCTCGGCCCGCCCGGCGTGCGCCGCTCCGGCCGCCGCCGACGGGTCGCCGCACCCGGGTTGCGCGGTCCCGGTACCGTCCGGAACCGTGCCCCGCCCGGTGATGATCGCGCTGGTCGGCGTCGACGGCTCCGGCAAGAGCACCCAGGCCCGGGCGCTGGCGCGCCGGCTGACCGCGCGAGGCACTCCGGCCCGGTACTTCGAGAATGCCGGCGGGCGGCCACTGTGGAACCGGCTCGCCCGCGCCATCGGCCGGCGGGACGGGGCGGCGCTGTTCGGTCGTACCGGCTATCCGGCCGTCGAGGCGACGGTCCGCGCCCTGGCGATGGGCCGGACGGTGCTCTGGTCCCGGCTGACGGGGCGGACGGCGGTGCTGGACCGGTGGACGTACTGCCAGTACGTGATCATGACGGCCCGCGGCGACCGGGGGCATCGGCTCGTCTGGGCCGCGTACGCGCTCTTCCCCCGACCGACCATGGTCTGCTTCCTGGCCACGTCGCCGGCGGTGGCGCAACGCCGGGTGCTGGCCCGGGGCATCGACACCGAGGAGCTGGCGCACCTGCGCGCGCTGGACGCCGCGTACCGGGCCCTGCCCGAGTTCGAGACGTTCGTGGTGGTCGACGGCGACGACGGGCCGGACAGGGTGGCGACCGCGCTGGACCGGGTGGTGTCACCCCTGGTCGGCCGCTGATCGCGCGGGAAACCGGCTAACTTTCGATCATGTACCGCCTGATCGACCGGCTGCCCACGGTCGAGGAGTTCGTCGCCGTCACGTCCGCCGTCGGCTGGGCCGACGCGTACGACCCGGCGGCGATCCCCGCCTCGCTGGCCGCCTCGCTGCACGGGGTGGTCGCGGTGGAGGGTGACCGGGTGATCGGGATCGGGCGGCTGATCGGCGACGGGGCGATCTACCACTACCTGCAGGACGTGGCCGTGCTGCCGGAACGGCAGCGGCGCGGCGTCGGCGCGGCCATCCTGGGCCGGCTGGAGGAGTGGATCGCCACCCGGGCCTCGTCCCGGACGTTCGTCGGGCTCTTCGCCGCCGGGGAGTCGGTCAGCCTCTACCGCCGCTTCGGGTACGCCGTGCACGAGGACATGACCGGCATGTTCCGCGTCGGCCCGCACCGGCCGTCGAGCAACGGGCCGAGTCGCTAGGACCCGGCCCGTCCGGTCGGCTCAGCCGCGGCGGTTCTGCAGCCACCGCAGGAGGTCCGAGGGGAGGCCCCGGTCCTGCTGCTGTCGCGGCTGGTCGGGTCGCGGCGTGGGCTGCGGCGTGGGCCGCTGCGGGTCGCCGGCCAACTCCCGGCTCGGAGCGGTGAAGTCCTTGACCGCCTGGCCGGCCACCGCGGTCCTGATCACCCGGGCCACCGCGTCGATCACCTTGGCCTGCACCGGCGAGCCGACCAGGTCGGTCGAGTCGTCCGGGTTCGCCGCGATGCCGGCCACCGCGACCTGCGGGGTGAAGCCGACGAAGGTCTCGGTGGCGTTCTGCTCGGAGCTGCCGGTCTTGCCGGCGACCGGCCGGCCCACGATCCGGTCGACCGAGGTCGCGGTGCCGCCGTTGCACTGCCCGTACGCCGACTGCTGGCCGACCGGGCAGCGGGCCGCGTCGGTGGCCGCCCGGGCCACGTCGGTGTCCAGCACCTTCTTGCACGACGGCTGGCCGACGGCCACCTTCTCGCCGTTCGCGGCGGTCACCGAGACCACCGGCACCGGCGTGCAGTACGTCCCCTCGGCGGCCACCGTGGCGTACGCGTTGGCCAGGTCGAGCGGGGTGGTGGCGGCCACCCCGAGGGTGAACGCGCCCCAGTTCTCCGCGTTGTCCTTGGCGAAGGCGGCGTCGGAGTCGGCCCGGAACTTGATGCCGAGCCGCTGCGCCATCTCGACCGCCTTCGCCGGCCCGACCTGCTCGGCCAGCCAGACGAAGTAGGTGTTCACGGAACGGCCGAAGCCGTCCCACATCATCCGGTACCCGTCCATCCACTGCGGGTTGGCGTTGGCCGGGCACCACTTGCCGTCGCAGGCGCCCTCGCCCTCGGCGGCGTACCGGGTGGGCAGCTTGGCCGGGGCGTCGAAGCCGGTCGCGAGGGGCTTGCCGGCCTCCAGCGCGGCGAGCATGGTGAAGAGCTTGAAGGTCGAGCCGGCCTGGTAGCCGTCGACGCTGTCACCGCCCGAGATCAGCGGGTTGACGGTGTTCGGGCGATTGGCCTGCCCGGCCGGGTTCTGGTCCAGGCTGTAGTGCCGGTTGACCGCCATGGCGAGCACCCGGCCGGTGCCCGGCTCGACCGCCGCGATCGGCAGCGCGCGCTTGTTGTCGTACCCGTAGACGGCGGTGGCCTGCTGCTGCGCGGTCTGCTGGACCTTCGGGTCCAGCGAGGTGACCACGGTGTAGCCGCCGCGGCGCAGCGCCTGCTCGCGCTCCTTGACCGTGTTGCCGAAGGCGGGCTGGGTCAGCCACCACTGGCGCAGGTAGTCGCAGAAGTAGCCCCAGTCGTCGTGCCCCTGCGCGACGGCGGTGCAGCCGTTCGGCTGGGCGGTCGGGTGCAGCGTGAGCTTCTCCGCCCTGGCCGCGGTCGCCTGCGCGGCGGTGATCGCACCGGTCCCGGCCATGGCGTCGAGCACGTACGCCCGGCGCTCCAGCGCCCTGGCCTGGTCCCCGCCGATCGGGCTGTACTCGTCCGGCGACTGCACCAGACCGGCGAGCAGGGCCGCCTCGCCCAGGGTCAGGTCGCCGGGAGCCTTGCCGAAGTAGCGCTGGCTGGCCGCCGCGACGCCGTACGCGCCGGAGCCGAAGTACGCGATGTTCAGGTACCGGTTGAGGATCTCGTCCTTGCTGAGGCTCTTCTCCAGCGCGGCCGCGTACCGGATCTCCTGGAGCTTGCGCCCGACGGTCTGCTCGGTGGCGGCCTGCCGCTCCTCGGCGGTGCGGGTGGGGTCGTTCTTGAGCACGTTGCGGACGTACTGCATGGTCAGCGTGGAGCCGCCCTGCTCGGTGCCGCCGCCCCGGACGTTGGCGACCAGGGCCCGGACGATGCCACGGAGGTCGGCCCCGCCGTGTGAGTAGAAGCGCCGGTCCTCGGCCGCGACGATCGCCTGCCGCATCACCGGGGCGATCTCCGCGAGGGGCACGTCCGTGCGGTTCACGTCGTAGAACGTGGTGAGCAGGGTCTTGGCGTCGTTGGCGTAGAGGTAGGAACGCTGGGGCTGCGCGGGGGTGCGCAGCGCGTCGGGCAGCTCCACGTACGCCCCGAGGGCCGCCTTGGCGACCTGCCCGCCGATCAGGTTGCCGGGCAGCGCGGCGACCGCGAGGACGAGCCCGGCGAGGAGGCCGGCGAGGAGCACGGTGAAGAGCCGCGACAGCGGCGACCGGGGAGACGGCATGAACCCCAGGATGACCGCGAAAGCCGCCAATCGGCCACCCCGCCAGCCAACTGTCAGTTACCTCACGGTGACTTCTCAGCTACGGTCTGGTCATCAGGTGGGGAGCGGGCCGTTCGGGGAGGATCCGGGCACGGTGGGGGTGGAGACGCTGGCGCTGGCGGCGTCCCGGGCGATGGTGGCGGGCACCAGCCGGCCCGAGCGGTAGCCGATGCCGATGCCGGAGACCAGCACGAAGAGCGCCCCGAAGGTCTGCAGCGAGCCGATCAGCGCGCCGCCGAGGCCGAGCAGCGGGGCGGCGATCATCAGCATGACGCCGTCGCCGTAGCTGAACATCCCGGACCGGGCCACCGACCACCCGGTGAGGAACCACCCCAGGCTGTAACAGGTGGCGCCGACCAGGACCAGGCTCCGCGCGGTGGTGCCGAAGACCGGCGTCTGCCCGGCCAACCCGGCGAACGGCAGCATCAGCACGGTGCCGGCGATGCTGACCAGCAGCCCGGCCGCGGCGACCCGGCGGCAGCGGGTGGCGGCGAGCAGGCCGGTCAGCGCCAGCAGGGCGAGCAGGCCGAGCCAGACCGCGGCCACCCAGCCCACCAGGTAGAGCTGCTGGCCGTCGGCCGGGTAGGGGTCGTTGCCCACCCCGCCGTCACTGGCCATCGCCAACGAGCCGTAGAGGATCGCGTACGCGGGCAGCAGCCAGACCGCCGCGCGGGCGAACCGCCGTACGGACCAGGCCCAGCTCGCGTTGGTGGCCGGGGCGGCCGGCCCGGGGTCGGAGAGGAACGGCAGCACCCCGAACCCGCCCCCGGTACGCCGGGTGCCCAGCGGACCGCCGGGATCGTGCGCGCCGGGGACCGGCTCCCTGGACCACAAGCTGTTCGCCGGATCCTTCATGCGTCACCTCGCTCCGCCTGCGGGCGGCGCCGGGACGCGTACGGCGCCCCGGCTCCTGTTCACCACCCGTCCTCAGACCGATCGTGGCAGGCACCGGGGCGCCGCATGAGTGTTTCTCGCATTTGCCGCCCGGCTTGGACGGCTACCGGATCAGCCCCGCTCGCGCTGGTCGCTCGGGTCGTTGAGCAGGCTGTCCGGGGAAACCGGCTCCGGCGCGGGCAGCCCCTGCGGCTTGGCGCCGCCGGTGGCCTGCGCCTCGGCGACGCGTACCTCGTCGTGGATCTGCTGGGCCGCGGCGGCGGCGGCCCGCGCCGCCTCGGCGGCCTCGCGCTCCACCTGGATCGCGTGGTCGGCCGCCTCCGGCGCCGGAAGGTCACCCACCATCTGGCTCAGACCGCCCAGCGCGCCGCCCATCCCCTCGAGAGCCTTGGTCAGCTCGGCCGGGATGATCCAGACCTTGTTGGCGGTGCCGTTGGCGATCTGCGGCAGCGCCTGGAGGTACTGGTAGGCGAGCACCTTCTGGCTCGGGTTCGCCTGGTGGATCGCGTCGAAGACCGTCCGGATCGCCTTCGCCTGACCCTCGGCCTGCAGGATCCGGGCCTGCCGGTCACCGTCGGCGCGGAGCACCGCGGACTGCTTGTCGCCCTCGGCGGTGAGGATCTGCGACTGCTTGTGACCCTCGGCGGTGAGGATCGCCGCCCGGCGGTCCCGCTCGGCGCGCATCTGCTTCTCCATCGAGTCACGAATGCTCGCCGGCGGCTCGATCGCCTTGATCTCCACCCGGGTCACCTTGATGCCCCACCGGCCGGTGGTCTCGTCCAGCACCCCGGAGAGGTGCCGGTTGATCTCGTCCCGGCTGGTCAGCGCGCGCTCCAGGTCCAGCGAGCCGATCACGTTACGCAGCGTGGTGACGGTCAGCTGCTCGATGGCCTGCAGGAAGCTCGAGATCTCGTAGGTCGCCCGGACCGCGTCGACCACCTTGAAGTAGAGCACCGTGTCGATCGAGACGACCAGGTTGTCCGAGGTGATCACCGGCTGCGGCGGGAAGCTGACCACCTGCTCCCGCATGTCGACCTTGGTGCGGACCGCGTCGACGAAGGGGACCAGCAGATTGAGGCCGGGATTGAGGGTGCGCTTGTACTTGCCGAGCCGTTCGACCACGTCCTGGCGCTGCTGCGGCACGATTCGCACCGCCTTGACCAGCGTCACCACGACGATCAACGCCACGGCGGCCAACAGCACCAATGCAAAGTCCATACCGTTCACCTTTTCGCTTCGGGAAGGTCACCGGGGTGGGAAATGTCGTCCTGCCAGACCAGGGCGGTGGCGCCCCGGACCTTGATCACCTGCACCCGCTCACCGGGGGAGAATGTCTGCGTCACGTCGTACGCGCGGGCGCTCCACAGCTCGCCGTCGATCTTGACCATGCCGTGCTCGGCGTCCACCCGTTCCAACACCAGCGCGGTGGAACCCTCGATCGCCTCCACGCCGAACGGCTGGTCGCCGCTCTCCAGCGCCGACTGGGCGTGCCGCCGAATGACCGGCCGGGCCAGCGCCACCGAGAGCGCGGACACCACCGCGAAGATCAACGCTTGGAGCGCCACGGGGGCACCGAGCGCGGCGGCGCCGGCGGCGGCGAACGCCCCGGCCGCGAACATGATCAGAAAGAGCGTCGTCGTGAAGATCTCGGCGACTGCCAGCACCACACCCAACACGATCCACACCACGGCGTCCACATGGCAATCGTGACACGTCGAAGCACGCACCGGCGTCCCGTGATCATCAGTAAGCTCTGCGGCACCCGATCCCGCCCCGCCGGAGGAGAACGCCGTGCCCCTGCTGCCCGACACCGCCCGACAGGTCGACGCCCTCGTCCACCGGGCCCAGGCGGAGGGGCGTACGCCCTCGCTCGCCGTCGGGGTGGTCCGGAACGGGACCCTCGCGCACCTCGCGGTCGCCGGCGAGCACCCGCGGCCGGACGCCGACCGGCAGTACCGGCTCGGCTCGATCAGCAAGACGATGACCGCCGTGCTGGTCATGCAGCAGCGGGACGCCGGCCGGCTCGCCCTGGACGACCCGCTGGAGCGGCACCTGCCCGGCACCCCGGTCGGCGCGCTCACCCTGCGCCAGCTGCTCGGTCACGCCAGCGGCCTGCAGCGGGAGCCGGAGGGGTCCTGGTGGGAGCGGACCGAGGGCGTCGACCTGGCCACCCTGATCGCCGGGCTGACCCCGGACAAGATCGCCTATCCGCCGCACCACGTCTACCACTACTCCAACCTGGCGTACGGACTGCTCGGCGGGGTGCTGGAGCGGGTCACCGGCACGCCCTGGTACGACCTGCTCCGCGAGCGGATCCTCGCCCCGCTCGGCATGCACCGGACCACCTACCACGCCACCGAGCCGTACGCCCGGGGCTACGTCGTGCACCCGTGGCACGACACCCTGCGCGAGGAGCCGCGTACCGACACCGGGGCGATGGCGCCCGCCGGCCAGCTCTGGTCCACCGTCGAGGACCTGGCCCGCTGGGCGGCGTTCCTGGCCGACCCGGCGCCCGAGGTGCTCGTGCCGGAGACGCTGGCCGAGATGTGCGCGCCGGTGGTGATCAGCGACCTGGACTCGTGGACCGGCGGGCACGGCCTCGGGGTGGAGCTCTACCGGGTCGGCGACCGGGTGTACCTGGGCCACGGCGGCTCGATGCCCGGATACGTCGCCGGGCTGGCGGTCCACCGGCCCGGCCGCACCGCCGTGGTGGACTTCGCCAACTCGTACGGCCTGCGCGGCGGGCACCACATCGTCGGGCTGGCCCGGCAGATCCTCACCCTCGTGCTGGACGCCGAACCGGTCGGGGTGCCGCCGTGGCGCCCGGCCGCCGCGCCGCCCCCGGCGGACCTCGCCGAACTCACCGGCCGCTGGTGGTGGATGGGCGCCGAGTACGAGGTGCGTTCCGACGGCTCCGGCGACCTGCTGGCCGGCCCGGTCGGTCAGCCGGTGCTCCGGTTCACCCCGGAGGGCCCGGACCGCTGGCGGGGACGCTCCGGCGGCCAGGACGGGGAGATCCTCACGGTTGTCCGGGACGAGGAGGGCCGTCCGGTCGCCCTCGACATCGCCACCTTCGTCTTCACCCGCATCGTAACCTCTCATGATGCCTAAACGGCACATGGTCGGCCGTCCCGTCTTGCGGTGGGACGGTCCCGGTCTGACCCGCTGTGGCGGTGCCGGGTTGACGTTTCGCGGCCACCGGCCCGCGGGGGCGGGTCTTACGGTCGGCTCCACGTCCGTTTTGCGACTCCCGGCCACTCCGGGCGTCGGTGGCCTCATGCGCGAGCGCGGCGAGGTTGCGTGCGGCGTTGAGATCCCGGTCGAGGGTCAGGCCGCAGGTGGTGCAGGTGTAGGTGCGCTCGGACAGGGTCAGCTTGGTTTTCACCGCGCCGCAGCCAGAGCAGGTTTTCGAGGACGGATACCAGCGGTCGACTACGACCAGTCGGCCTCCATTCCATCCGGCCTTGTAGGCCAGTTGCCGGCGTAGTTCGGCGAATCCGGCGTCGGCGATGTGCCGGGCCAGCCGCCGGTTGCGCAGCATCCCCGCCACGTTCAGGTCCTCCACCACGATGGTGCCGTACTCGCGGGCCAGCCGGGTGGTGAGCTTGTGCAGCCCGTCGCGGCGCAGGTTCGCCACCCGGTTGTGCGCGCGGGCCACCTGGCGGCGCGCCGCCTCCCACCGTTTCGACGGGTAGCGACCGGTACGCCGATCAGGGCCGACCCGCCGGGACATCCGTCGAGCCCGGCGCCGCATCCGCCGCCCGGCGGTGTCGAGGTGACGTGGGTTGGGCACCACCTCGCCGCTGGAGAGCACCGCGAGGTGCTTAACGCCGACGTCCACGCCGATCGTAGTGTGCGGCCGGGCCGGCTCGCGCTCGGCGCGGTCGAGCGCAACGCAGAACGAGACGTGCCATCGGCCACCGTCGCGGCGGACCGTCGCGGACAGGATCCGGGCGGTGCCGGCTTCGAGGCGGCGGGCGAGCTTGCGGGTCGACTCATGGGTCTTGAGCCGGCCCAGCCGGGGCAGCACCACATGTTTACGGTCGGACTCGATACGGATCGAGCCCGTGGTGAACCGTATTGTCGGCGCCGAGCGACGGCGGGACTTGAACCGGGGAAACCCGACCGGCCGCCCGGCGCGCCTACCCGACCGGGAGTCGGCCCAGTTTTTCAACGCCCGGGCGAGGGCGTCCAGGCCGGTGTTGTACGCCTCCTTCGAGCACTCGCTCCACCAGGGCGCCACGTCGTTCTTCGCGGCGTTCCACGCTCGACGAAGTGCTGGCAGCGTCCAGCCCGCCGCAGGTGTGAGGTCAGCCTCGGCGAGGCCGTAGCTACGTTCGGCCGCCCGCTGGTCAAGGACGGCTTTCACCCGCGCCAGGGACCAGTTGTACGCCAGCCGCGCCGCGCCGGCGTGCGCCAGCAGCGCCCGCTCCTGCCCGGGAGTGACGTCCAGGGCGAAGCGGTAGGCCTGCATCGTCTTCACGCCGAGTTGCTCTCGCCCCTGACGAGCTTGAGAGCTCGACGGGCGCGGTCGGTCTTCGCGCGCCGCCCGTACGGACGGGCACACAATGAGGTCAGCATCTCGGTGACGTCGGGCAGCGGGTCATCGTCATGCATCATAGATCATCACCGATTGACCATTGCTGGCGGCACCCGCCCACCCCGGGAGCCCACAACTGGCGAGGCCACAGCTTCCGGCAGCTGCCGTGTCAACGAACATGGCCAACCGAAACACGATCTTGGGGAGGGCCAAGGGGCCCGACCCGCACACCCCCGACCAGGGGCCGACGGCCGCCGTGACCGGCCGAGGGATCAAGCCTGCACGCCCTGAGCCGGGCACGGCGGCCCCGGCCCTCAACCGAAACCACTGAGAGACCGCGACCGACATGCGACCAAGAGATCACTCGGGCGACGTAACGAAGTCGATCAACCGTTCCATCGCGTTGATCAATGGCGTCTCCACGTCGGCGAAGCTGTCGACGCGGGACAGGATGCGCCGCCACATCGCCGCCGGCTCGGACACCCCGAGGGCCGCGCAGACGCCCTCCTTCCAGGGCCGTCCGGGCGGCACCACCGGCCAGGCCGCGATGCCGAGCGCCGCCGGCTTGACCGCCTGCCACACGTCGACGTACGGGTGCCCGGTGACCAGCACGTGCGGTTGGGAGACCCGGGCCACGATCCGGCTCTCCTTTGAGCCGGGCACCAGGTGGTCGACGAGCACGCCGAGCCGGCGGCCCGGGCCGGGGCCGAAGTCCCGGACCTCGGCGTCGAGGGCGTCGATGCCGTCGAGCGGCTCCACCACCACGCCCTCGATCCGCAGGTCGTCGCCCCAGATCCGTTCCACCAGCGCGGCGTCGTGCACGCCCTCGACCCAGATCCGGCTGGCCTTGGCGACCTGCGCGCGCACGTTGTCGACCGCGATCGAACCGGAGGCGGTACGCCGTCGGGTCGCCGGCACCGGGGCGCGGGTCGGCCGGCGCAGCGTGACCGGCTGGCCATCGAGCAGGAAGGCCGCCGGCAGCAGCGGGAAGTTGCGTCGCCGGCCGTGCCGGTCCTCCAGCACCACCGCACCGGCCTCGAAGCCGACCACCGCGCCGCAGAACCCGGAGTCGGCGTCCTCGACCACCAGGTCCGGCTCGGCTTCCACGTCGGGGGTGACCTTCCGCCGTCGCCAGTCCCCCGCCAGCACGTCCTCGCCGTATCGCCCCGCCATGTGGATCACGCTAACCGGCGGTCCGGCGCGCCGCCCGCCGACGCGCCGCCGGTACGCCGGCCGCCCCGGAGACGGACGCCGCAGGCCCACAAAAGGGGGCGAAGAAGGCAGTTCGGGGCAGGCTACGCGGCCGGAGCGGCAGTCGAGACAGGGGCGGCGGCGAGCACGTACCCTTTCGGCATGTCCCTCCCCGCAACGGGCGCGGCCACGCTGGCTCCGCGCCGGTCCAGCCGTTTCGTTGCCTGGGTGCGCGCCTGGCGCGCCGGCCTGGTGCCCTTCGACGAGGTCGCCGACTCCATCGCCGGCGACGAGGAGCACCTGGTCGCGGACGCCCCCGGCACCTGGACCGATGTCCCGCTGCGGGACGCGCTGCCCACCCTGGCCAAGCTCTCCCCCGACGAGATCCGTCTGGTGCTGCCCGCGCCGGGCGACCCGCGCGGGCTGCCCGGCCCCGGCGACTTCGCCGGCGCGGCGCTGCTCGCCGGGGAGGCGGTCATCGCCAGCGGGCTCGGCTTGATCCCGGAGGTGCGCAGCCATACCTCCGGCTCCGGGATGACCTGGGAGACGGTGCTCTGGCGGGTGTACCCGCTGCCCCCCGACGCGCCGGCCGCGTCGCTCGCCACGCCCGGCGCGGCCGAGGCGGAGGCCGAACTGGCCGTCGCCCTCGCCGAGACCACCGCCGCGCTGACCCGCCTCGACGTCGCCCAGTGGCGGCCCGAGCTGGCCGGTGCGCTCGCCGCGCTGCGCCGCCCGGACGGCGCCACCGACCTGCCGCCGGGCTTCGACCCGCGGGCCCGGCGACTCTTCGCCCGGGCCGCCGTGCTGGACCGGGTGCTCGCCCTCGCCGGTCACAGCGCGCCCGGCGGGGCGATCAACAACTACGAGGCGCAGCAGCGTGACGCCGCGCTGCGCCCGCTGACCACCGCCTGCCGGCAGGCGCTGGTCGCCGCCTGCAACGCCCCGCTGCGCCCCTGAGCCCGCGGGCTCAGATCTCGTCGATCAGGTCGGCCACGGAGTCGACGATCCGGGACGGCCGGTAAGGGTACCGCTCCGCCTCGGCGCGGCTGCTGATCCCGGTCAGCACCAGGATGGTCTCCAGCCCCGCCTCCAGCCCGCAGAGGATGTCGGTGTCCATCCGGTCGCCGATCATCGCGGTCGACTCCGAGTGCGCCTCGATGGTGTTCAGCGCCGACCGCATCATCATCGGGTTGGGCTTGCCGACGAAGTACGGGTCCACCCCGGTCGCCTTGGAGATCATCGCCGCCACCGAGCCGGCCGCCGGCATCGCACCCTCCACCGAGGGACCGGTCGCGTCCGGGTTGGTGCAGATGAACCGGGCCCCGTCGTTGATCAGGCGGACCGCCTTGGTGATCGCCTCGAAGCTGTAGGTACGGGTCTCGCCCAGCACCACGTAATCGGGCGCGAAGTCGCTGAGCACGTACCCCACCGCGTGCAGCGCGGTGGTCAGCCCGGCCTCCCCGATCACGTACGCGGTGCCACCCGGCCGCTGGTCGGCCAGGAACTGGGCGGTGGCCAGCGCCGACGACCAGATCGCCTCCTCCGGCACGTCCAGCCCCATCCGGACCAGCCGGGCCTGGAGGTCCCGCGGGGTGTAGATCGAGTTGTTGGTGAGGACCAGGAACGGCTTGCCGGAGGCGCGGAGCCGTTTGATGAACTCGGGCGCTCCGGGCACCGGCTGGCCCTCGTGCACCAGCACGCCGTCCATGTCGGTGAGCCAGCTCTGCACCGGCTTGCGGTCATGCATGTGTCGTCCCAAGGGGTTGTCGGGGGTCGGTCGGGCTCAGGGACGGCGGGTGGCGGGCACGCAGCACGGCGTCGGGCAGGTGTCCCACATCGGCAGCTCGCCGAGGCGGCGGCGCAGCCGCTCCCCGTCCGGCGCGGTGCGCTCGGTGACCAGCTCGCGGACCATCGCCACGAAGCGCGGGTCGGTGCCCGGGGTGCCGGCCCGCACGAAGTCCAGGCCGAGTTGCTTGGCCGTGTCCAGCGCCTCGGTGTCGAGGTCCCAGACCACCTCGAGATGGTCGGAGACGAAACCGATCGGACTGACCACCACGCCGGTGACGCCGGACTCGGCGAGGCCGGCCAGGTGGTCGTTGATGTCCGGCTCCAGCCACGGCACCTGCGGCGGGCCGGACCGGCTCTGCCACACCAGGTCGTACGGCAGGTCCGGGGCGGCGGCCGCGTGCACCAGCCGGGCGGTCTCCTCGAGCTGCGCGGTGTACCGGCCGCCGTTCGGGCCGGCGGTGGCGGCCATCGACGACGGGATCGAGTGCGCGGTGAAGACCAGCCGGGTGGTGTCCCGGGTCGCGGGGTCGAGCTGGGCCAGCGCGGAGCGCACCGCGTCGGCGTGCGGCTCGACGAAGCCGGGGTGGTCCCAGAACTGGCGCAGCTTCTCGATCACCGGGGCGTCCGTGCCGACCGCCGCCCGCGCGGCGGCGATGTCCTCCTGGTACTGCCGGCAGGACGAGTAGCCGCCGTACGCGCTGGTGACGAAGGCGAGCGCCCGCTGGACGCCGTCGTCGCGCATCTGCGCCACGGTGTCGGCGAGCATCGGGTCCCAGTTCCGGTTGCCCCAGTAGACCGGCAGGTCGACGCCGTTGGCGGCGAAGTCCTCCCGGATCGCGACGACCAGCTCCCGGCATTGCTGGTTGATCGGGGAGACCCCGCCGAAGTGCAGGTAGTGCTCGGCGACCTCCGCCAGCCGCTCCGGCGGCACGCCCCGCCCCCGGGTCACGTTCTGCAGGAAGGGCAGCACGTCATCGGGCCGCTCCGGGCCGCCGAAGGAGACCAGCACCAACGCGTCGTACGCCATGGCGCCATTCTCCCCCGACGGCCGTGACGGCCCGACGACCGCCCCGGGACGGTCGGGTTTCGACCCTGTCTCAGGCGCCGATCGCGTGGTAGCCGCCATCGACGTGGACGATCTCACCGGTGGTGGCCGGGAACCAGTCGGAGAGCAGCGCCAGGCAGGCGCGGGCGGCCGGCTCCTGGTCGGTGAGGCTCCAGCCCAGCGGGGCGCGCTCGGTCCAGGCGTCCTCGAACTGGTCGAAGCCGGGGATGGACTTCGCCGCGATGGTGCGCAGCGGCCCGGCCGCCACCAGGTTGCTGCGGATGCCCTGCTTGCCCAGGTGCAGCGCCAGGTAGCGGGAGGCGGACTCCAGCCCGGCCTTGGCCACGCCCATCCAGTCGTAGACCGGCCAGGCCTTGGTGGCGTCGAAGGTGAGGCCGACCACCGCGCCGCCCGCGGACATCAGCGGCAGCGCCGCCATGGCCAGGGACTTGTAGGAGTACGTGGAGACCTGCAGCGCGGTCGCCACGTCCTCCCAGGGGGCGTCGAGGAAGCCGCCGCCGAGGCAGCTCTGCGGGGCGAAGCCGATCGAGTGCACCACCCCGTCCAGGCCGTCGACGTGCTCGCGCACCTTGTCGGCGAGGCCCGCGAGCTGCTCCGGGTTGGTCACGTCGAGCTCGATCACCGGGGCCGGCTCGGGCAGCCGCTTGGCGATCCGCTCGACCAGGGAGAGCCGGCCGAAGCCGGTGAGCACGACCTGGGCGCCGTTCTCCTGGGCGAGCTTCGCCACCGAGAAGGCGATCGAGGCGTCGGTGATGACGCCGGTGACCAGCAGCCGCTTACCGGCGAGCAGTCCAGACATGTGAAGACCTTCCTCCGTACGTTCTCAGTGGCCCATGCCCAGGCCGCCATCGACCGGGATGACGGCGCCGGAGATGTAGCCGGCCGCGTCCGAGGCCAGCCAGGCGACCACGCCCGCGACCTCGTCCGGCTCGGCGAACCGGCCGGCCGGGATGGCCTTGCGGTACTCGGCGCGGCGCTCCTCGGGCAGGGCGGCGGTCATGTCGGTGGCGATGAAGCCGGGCGCGACCACGTTCGCGGTGATGTTGCGGCTGCCCAGCTCCCGGGTGATCGAGCGGGCCATGCCCACCAGGCCGGCCTTGCTGGCCGCGTAGTTGACCTGGCCGGCGCCGCCGTAGAGGCCGACCACCGAGGAGATGAAGATCATCCGGCCCCACTTCGCCCGGAGCATCTTGGCCGAGGCCCGCTTGGCGCAGCGGAACGCGCCGGTCAGGTTGGTGTCCAACACCCCGGTGAACTGCTCCTCGGACATCCGCAGCAGCAGGGTGTCGTCGGTGATGCCGGCGTTGGCGACCAGCACCTCGACCGGGCCCAGCTCGGCCTCGACGGCGGCGAAGCCCGCGTCGACGGAGGCGGAGTCGGTGACGTCGCACCGCACGCCGAACAGGCCCGCGGGCGCATCGCCGCTGCGGTGGGTGACCGCCACCCGGTCGCCCTGCTTGGCGAAGGCCTGCGCGATGGCCAGGCCGATACCCCGGTTGCCGCCGGTCACCAGCACGGTACGGGCCACGGGTCCCCCTCTGCTCAGCTGATCTCTGCGTCGGTCGGAGCCTAGGGGTTACCGGTAGGTAAGCGCTAACGGCCGGCACGTCTCCCCTGGGTACGCGGTTGCCCCGGCGGTCGTCCCGACGGACCGGGCCGGAGCCGGCTGACCCTACCGGTGGGGCCGGTGGGGGCCGGTCGGCCGAGTGCGGCGCCGCGGTGCGGCGGTGTAACATGATCGGCGTTTGCGGGCGGTGAATCGCCCGCGCTCCGGGCTCCGCCGACCGCAGGAGGTGATCGCTGTGCGAGATAGCGATCCTCCCAGTCGTGGCCGGGCCGAACGTCAGCCCCGCTGAGCCACGACTCAGTCAGGTGAGCTGACCCAGCTCCCGCTCCCCCCGCGTGACCCTCGGCCCCGGGCCGGGGTGACCGTGCTGCGCCGCCCCGACCCGGGCCGGCCGTGGGTGAGCCCCCCGGTCGCGACTTCGTGTGTGCGTCCTGCCTACTCCTGCGGTCCCGTCGCGGACCGTCCAGTCGCCACCGGAGCCTGTCCATGAGCCGTTACGTCGCCCCGCTGGGCTTCACCCTCGCCGCCGTCTGGGTGGCCGTCCTCTTCGTCCTGGCCGGCGGCGGTCACTGACCACCGCCGGCCGTCGGCGGCGGTCGCCCACCGCCGCGGACCGCTGGTCGCCGCGCCCGGTCAGAGCAGCCGGGAGGACCAGAGCAGGCTCAGCGCACCCGCGCAGAGAGCAAGCAGCAGCGCGATCCCCGCGTACCACTGGGTGATCTCCCGCGGCTCGGTCCGGAAGCCGATCGAGCTGCCCATGTCCTGGTAGACCTGCTTCAGCTCGCTCACCGAGGCGGCCTCGTAGAAGTACCCCTCGGTGGTCTCCGCGAGCTGCGCGAGGGCCATCCGGTCCACCGGCACCCGCTGGGGCTGGCCACCGATGTCCACCTGCCCCGAGTCGGTGCCGAACGCGATCGTGGAGACCGGGACGTTCGCGGCCTGGGCCGCCGCGGCGGCCTCCTCCACCGACCGCCCCGACGTGCGGTACCCGTCGGAGAGCAGCACGATCCGGGCCGGCGGGATGCCCGCCGCGCCGTCGGCCGGCACCGAACGGATGGCCTCCAGGCAGGTGAAGACCGCCTCCCCGGTGGCGGTCGACTCGGCCAGCACCAGCCCGTCGATGGCGGTGGTCACCGCCTCCCGGTCCTTGGTCGGCGAGACCAGCACGTTCGCCGACTTGGCGAAGGAGACCAACCCGAGGTTGTAGTTCTCCGGCAGCTCGCCGACGAACTGCTTGGCCGCCTCCTGAGCGGCCTCCAGCCGGTTCGGCGCCACGTCGTCGGCCTGCATGGAGAGCGACACGTCGATGGCGAGCATGACGGTGGCCCGCTCCAGCGGCTCCTTGGTGTCCATCGCCGGCCGGGCCAGCGCGGTGGCCAGCACGAGCAGGCAGAGCAGGAACGCGGTGGCCGCCGCGTGCCGCCGCCAGCCCAGCCCCTTCGGCGCGAGGGTCCGCAGCAGGTCCACATTGGTGAACCGCATCGCGTACGCCCGACGGTGCAGCTGCCGCCAGACGTACGCGGCGGCCAGGGCGAGCACCGGCAGCACGGCCAGCAGCCACCATGGTTGCAGAAAACGGATCATCGTGTCGTCCCTCGGGTGCGGGCGTGCCGCTGCGCGGCCACGAAACGCACCATGTCCAGCAGCCAGTCTCGGTCCGTACGCAACCGCAGGTGGGCCGCGCCCGCGGCGCGCAGCTCCGTGGCGATCGCCGCCCGCTGGGCGGCGGCCGCGTCGGCGTACCGGCGGCGCAGCCGCGGGTCGGCGGTCTGCACCTCGTGCAGCTCCCCCGTCTCGGGGTCGACGACGGGCAGCACCCCCACGTCGGGCAGCTCCAGCTCGCGCGGGTCCACCACCTCGATCGCCAGCACGTCGTGCCGGACCCGCAGCTTACGGATCGGCCGGCCCCACTGCTGCGGGGGCGCCAGGAAGTCCGAGATGACCACCGCCACCCCGCGCCGGCGCGGCGGCCGGTTGAGCATGTCGACCAGCGCGCCGAGATCGCTGCGCCCGGGCCGGATCTCGGCCCCGGCGATCGCCCGGAGCAGACCCTGCGCCTCCTTGCGGCCGGCCCGGGCGGGCAGTCGGAGCAGGGTCCCCGGCCCGGTCGCCGGGGGCGCGTCCCGCCACCGGCCGGCCCGCGCGGGCGCCGGGGCGCCGGTGCCGACCACGGCCCCGATCCGGTTGCCCCCGCGGACCGTCAGGTGGGCCAGGGCGGCCGCCGCGGCGACCACCACGTCGCGCTTGAGCCACCGGCCGGTGCCGAAGTCCAGGCTCGCCGAGAGGTCCACCGCCAGCCACGTCTCCAGCTCCCGGTCGGCCACCGTACGCCGAACGTGCGGCATCGTGGTCCGCGCGGTGACCGGCCAGTCCATCCGGCGTACGTCGTCGCCGGGGCGGTACTCGCGGGACTCCCCCGCCTCGCTGCCCGGTCCGGGCAGCAGTCCGGCGTAGTCGCCCTGGAGCAGGCCGTCGAGCTTGCGGGTGACCAGCAGTTGCAACCGGGACAGCACCGCGCCGCTGCGCTCCGCGCCGGCCCCGGCCGGCAGGTGGGTGGGTGGGGTCACGGCCGCTGCCCGGGCCAGCCCGCGCCGGCCGGGGCGCCCGGTGGCGGCGGAGTGGCCTGCTGCCGGGGCGCGACGGCGGGTAGCGGGATGGTGGACATCACCCGGTGTACGACGTGGTCGGCGGAGACCTCGTCGGCGAGCGCGTCGTAGCTGAGCACCAGCCGGTGGCGCAGGATGTCCGGGGCGATGTCCTGCACGTCCTGGGGCAGGGCGTAGTCCCGGCCGCGCAGCAGCGCCAGCGCCCGGGTCGCCCGAACCAGCCCGAGCGAGGCGCGCGGACTGGCGCCGTACTGGATGAGCTGCGCGACGTCCGGCATGCCGTGCTCGGCCGGGGCGCGGGTGGCCAGCACCAGCCGGACCGCGTAGTCCACCAGCGCGTTGTGGACGAAGACCTGGTCGGCCTTGCGCTGAAGGGCGATCAGGTCGGGGGTGCTGAACACCGGCGTCGGCTCGGGCGGGGCGACGCCCATCCGGTAGACGATCTCCCGCTCCTCGGCGTCGGTCGGGTAGCCCACCACGATCTTCATCAGGAAGCGGTCGCGCTGTGCCTCCGGCAGGGGATAGACGCCTTCCTGCTCGATCGGGTTCTGCGTCGCCATCACCACGAACGGGTCGGGCACCCGGTGGGTCTCGCCGCCGATCGAGACCTGCCGCTCGCTCATCACCTCCAGCAACGCCGACTGCACCTTGGCCGGCGACCGGTTGATCTCGTCGGCCAGCAGGAAGTTCACGAAGACCGGACCCAGCTCGACGTCGAACTTCTCGCTGGACTGGCGGTAGATCCGGGTGCCCATGATGTCGGCCGGCACCAGGTCGGGGGTGAACTGGATCCGGGCGAAGGAACCGCCCACCACCTTGGCGAGGGTCTCCACGGCGAGGGTCTTCGCCACCCCGGGCACCCCCTCGAGCAGGCAGTGCCCCCGGGAGAGCAGGGCGACGAACATCCGCTCGACCATCCGGTCCTGACCGACGATCACCCGCTTGATCTCGAACAGGGCGCGTTCCAGCAGGGTGGCGTCCTCGGCCGGGGTCGTGATGACCGGCGGCGGCGCGTCCGGCAGGGCCTCGGTCGGGGTCGGGGCGTCGGGCGTGGTCGGCTGGGCCACCGGTCCTCCACAGCATGATCGGTCCTCGCGGCATGGTGCGCATCAAGACTGTCATGCCCGGCTGAGAGCCGAGGGTGGGAGAGGACGATTTTCGCCACGCCGTCCCGTGGCCCGGAAAACCCTGAACACGGGTGGACAGAGAGGGGTACGGCGTGTGTACGATTCACCCCGTCGCCGGGCGGCTCCCCCCGTGGCCGCCCGGCGCTAAAACTTCCCGGTGCGCAGCCTAGACTCGCCCGGATGACCACTCCCCGCCCTGCCGACGAGACGCCGATCTGCTCGGCACGCGGTTGTCGCGCTCCCGCCGTCTGGGCACTGCGCTGGAACAATCCCCGCCTGCACGACCCCGACCGGCGCAAGACCTGGCTGGCCTGTCCCGAGCACCGCGAATCACTCGGCGCGTTTCTCGACGCGCGTGGCTTCCTGCGCGAGGTGGCGGCCGTGGCCGAATCGCCTACGCTCGAAGGGTGAGCGAGCGCAGCGGATCATCCCGGTGAACGGTGACGACCTCGCCGGGGCGCCATCGGCCCCGGCCGGCCCGCTGGAGCCGTGGCCGGACACCGTCCGCTGGCAGCCGATCTCCCGCGACCTGATCTGGGTGGAGCTGATCCGGCTCGGCGTGCTGGTGGCCGTCCTGCTGATCGGGCTCGGCCTCGGCTGGGCGTTCAGCGGGCACTGGCTCCTCGGCGCCGCCCTCGGCGTGGTCGTCCTGCTGACCGGCTGGCGGGCGGTCACCATCGTCCGGGCGGTGCACGCCTGGGGGTACGCCGAGCGGGAGAACGACCTGCTGGTCCGGCACGGGCTGCTGGTCCGGCGGCTCTCCATCGTCCCGTACTCGCGGATGCAGTTCGTCGACGTCACCGCCGGGCCGCTGGAGCGGGCGTTCGACCTGGCCACCGTGCAGCTGCACACGGCCGCGGCGGCGAGCGACGCCCGGGTGCCCGGGCTGCGGCCGGCGGAAGCCTCCCGGCTGCGCGACCGGCTGACGGCGCTCGGCGAGGACCGGGCGGAGGGCCTGTGAGCGACGGTCCGGCCGACCCGCGGCCCGACGCGCCGCGACCCCCGGGCCCCGAGCAGACCCCGCCGCCCGCCGGCCCCACCTGGCCACCCTCGCCGCACGCGCCGCGACCCGCCCACGAACCCGCCCAGCCGCCCTGGCCGACCGGACCACCCGGCGCCCCCGGCCCGGCCCACTGGCCGGCCGCGCCGCAGCTCGGGGCGGCAGCGCCGGGGACGGCCGGGCAGAGCTGGCCCGGGGGGTACGGCTGGTCGGGGGCGCCCGGCATCGCTCCCCCGCCCGGCGAGGAGCCCCGGCAGCGGCTGCATCCGCTGAGTCCCGCGCTGCACGGCGCCAAGTCGCTGGTGGTGGTGATCGCCGGCCTGTCCTGGTCCACGCTCTCCCGGGTGGGCTTCGGCTGGTTCGCCGCGATGGCCGCGGTGCTCGCCCTCGGCGCCACCGTGCTGGCCGTGATCAGCTGGTACAACACCGGGTACCACATCGTGGGCCGGGAGCTGCGGGTGCACGAGGGGCTGATCTGGCGGCGTACCCGGGCCATCCCGCTGGAACGGCTGCAGGCCGTCGAGGTGGTCCGGCCGCTGCTGGCCCAGCTCACCGGGCTGGCGGAGCTGCGCCTGGAGGTGGTGGGCGGGGGCAAGACCGAGGCGCCGCTGGCGTACCTGGGAGTGGCCGAGGCGGCCGCGCTGCGCCAGCGCCTGCTCGCCGTCGCCGGCCGCGCGCCGGAGGGCGTCGCGCCACCCGCCGCCGGGGAGGCCGCGGCGCCGGCCGGGCGCAGGCTGCACGCGGTACGCAACAGGGACCTGCTGGTCAGCCAGCTGCTCACCCCGCAGGCGTTCCTGCTGCCGGTCGGCGTGGCCTTCGTGGTGGCGCAGTTCCTCTCCGAGGGTTCCTGGTCCTTCATCGCGGTCGCCAGCACGCTGACCGCGATGGCGGGCGTCCTGCTGCAACCCGTCCGCCGGGTCCTCGACGACTGGGGCTTCCGGCTGGACCGGGACGGCGACACGCTGCGGATCCGCAACGGGCTGCTGGAGACCCGGGCGCAGACGGTGCCGCTGCACCGGGTGCAGACCGTCGGGGTGACCTGGCCGCTGCTGTGGCGGATGAAGGGCTGGCTGCGGCTGCGGCTGGAGGTGGCCGGCTACTCGGCCGCCGAGCCGGACGACCGGAACCGCCCGGACCGGCTGCTGCCCGTCGGCGACCTGCGCACCGGCGAGCTGGTGGTCGCGGAGGTCCTGCCCGGCGTACGCGTCACCGCTCTGCCGCTGACCCGGCCGCCACGGCGGGCCCGCTGGCTGCGCCCGCTGAGCCGGTCGGCGATCGGCGCCGGCCTCGACGACCGCGTCTTCGCCGCCCGCTCCGGCCTGCTCACCCGGCAGCTGGCACTCGTCCCGTACGCCCGGATTCAGAGCGTGCGGGTGACGCAGGGGCCGGCGCAGCGGCGGCTGCGGTTGGCCACCGTGCACGCGGACACGGCCGGCGGGGCCGGCGCGGCCGCGCACGACCGGGACGTGGCCGAGGCGTGGGAGCTGGCCGCGGAGCTGACCGCGCGGGCGCACGCCGCCCGCCACGCCGACGGAGGCGCGCGGCACTAGTGCGGTCTCGCGCAGGCTGAGCGGTTGCCCGAACGCGGCAGCCAGCACGGCAAGGAGTACGGCAAGGTCTTCCCCGGTCTGTCCGTGGGCGCTGTCCGTGGCCGGTGCGGCCGACGGCGGCGGGCCGCTGGGCCTTCAGGCCTGCCTCACCACTCGGGCACACGCTGGTCGACGTCGCCCTCTATCTGCCGAAATCCTGGACCGAGGATCCCGCACGCCGCGCTGAGGCCGGGGTGCCCGACACCGTCGGGTTCGCCACGAAACCGCAGCTGGCGCGACGGCTGGTCGAAACCGCCCTCGCCGACGGCTTGCCCTGCAGGTGGGTCGCCGGCGACGAAGCCTACGGCGGTGACCCACACCTGGCCGCCGCGTTGCGCGGGAACCGGCTCGGCTACGTCCTCGCGGTCGCCTGCTCGCACCGCGTGCCGACCGGTCTCGGCATCCAGCGGACCGACCAGATCGCCGCCGGCCTGCCGAAACAGGCATGGCAGCGAGTCTCTGCCGGCAACGGGGCGAAAGGCTACCGCTACTACGACTGGGCGTTCATCACCCTGCTGCAGGCCACCGACGAGCACGCAGGTCATCACTGGCTGCTGATCCGCCGCAACCGCACCACCGGTGAGCTGGCGTTCTACCTCTGCTGGTCACCCGAACCCGTCCCGTTGCACCACCTGGTCGCCGTCGCCGGGCGTCGTTGGAGCATCGAAGAGTCGTTCCAAGCCACGAAGACCGGCCGCGGTCTCGACCAGCACCAGCACCGCCGCTGGAAAGCCTGGCACCGCTGGACCCACCCTGGTCATCGCCGCCCACGCGTTCCTCGCCGCCGCAACAACCGTCACCACCAGCAGCCCGGACGGCCTGATCGCGATCACTGTCAACGAACTACGCCGGCTCTTCCACGCCCTGATCATCGACCGGCACGGCGGGCCGCCGACGTCATCGCCTGGTCCCTCTTCCGACGCAGGCATCAAGCCGCCGCCAAGACCAGCCATTACACCCGGCAAGCCCTCCCGGAACCCTAAAACGGATCTCCTACTGAAGTACTTGGGCGGCTGGTCTCCAGGACGCCTGGCGGATGGGCATGTCGGCCAGCCAGACGTCGGCCAGGTCGCTGAGGGGGACGTCGAGGGCCTGGCTGAGGCAGACCACAGAGCCGAACGCCGGTGCGGGAAGGCGACCCGCCTCGATCTTGCGCAGCGTCTCGGGGGAGATGCCGGCTGCCAGGGCCACCTCGACGAGGCTGCGGCCGGCCCGCGCGGCCCGGAGGGCGGCTCCGAGGCGCTGGCCCGCTGCGATCTGTTCGGCGGTGAGTGGTTGGCGAACCATGCCAGCAGGATATCCCTCCGGAGCATCCCCGACCTGGCGTGGTATAAAAATACCGCATACGGAGAGGGAGGCTGTCGTGATCGAGCTCAAGTCCGCCGAGGAGATCGGCCGGATGGCGGTGACCGGCCAGTTCGTCGGCGAGCTGCTCGCCGAGCTGAGCGGTGTCGCCGCAGTCGGCGTCAACCTGATAGACCTCGAACACCACGCCCGCCGCCGGCTCAAGGAACGCGGCGCCGAATCCTGCTACTGGGACTACGCCCCTTCGTTCGGCCGCGGCCCGTTCCGCAACGTGCTGTGCCTGTCGGTCAACGACGCGGTGCTGCACGGCCTGCCGCACGACTATGTTTTGCGGGACGGTGACCTGCTCAGCATCGACACGGCGGCCAGCATCGACGGCTGGGTCGCCGACTCCGCGCTCTCCGTCATCGTCGGCACCCCCGACCCGGCCGACCTGAAGCTGATCGAGGCCACCGAGGTCGCACTGGAGGCCGGCATCACCGCCGCCCAGCCCGGCGGCCGCCTCGGCGACATCTCCGCCGCGATCGGCGAGGTCGCCCACTCCTACGGCTACGGCGTCAACGCCGAGTTCGGCGGCCACGGCATCGGCCGCACCATGCACGAGGCCCCGCACGTCTCCAACAACGGCCGCGCCCGCCGCGGCATGAAACTCGACCCCGGCCTCACCATCGCCATCGAGCCCTGGTTCTGCCGCTCCACCGACAAAATCAAGTTCGACAACGACGGGTGGACGATCCGCTCCGCCGACGGCTCCCGCACCGCCCACTCCGAACACACAGTCGCCATCACGGCTTCCGGCCCCCAGGTCCTGACCCGCCTCCCCACTCACGGCGCCACCTCGGCCGATCCCACCAAAAAGCCCGCCTCAGCCTCCTGACCCACTGCCCGCCTTGGGGCGTGACTCAGGGCGTTTCGGGGATGGGGCCTGCCGCAGCTTCCTGAGCAAGTCCCAGCCGCACGCCTCAGCCCACCGCTCAGGCATGCGTGCCGTCCGGCTGGCCCCTTCAGCGGCCAGCTGTTGAGGCAGGTCGTCGCGCGGCCGTTTGCTTCCCTCTCGGCCGGCATCTCGGCCGCCCACTTCGAGCAGGCAACGCCACACGCGCGGTGCGATGCACGACCCGCGGGGCGGCCGGATCCCGACGACGAGGCACGAACCGAAGCCAACACCACCCCTACGACACTGTCCCCAACCCCAACCAACCCGGCCAACGCTTGTGGTCAGAGCACTAGCCGGGCCGTGGCGGCACCCGGCGCGACCGGTGCCGCCAGCGGCCGACTGCCCGGCGCGGCCCGGCCGAGGCGCGGGGCGGCCCGGCCGACGGCGACCGGTCAGCGGTCGGCCGGTACCGCCGAGGGGTCGGCAACGGGTGTCCGTTCCGCTCCCCAACCGGCGCCGAGGGTTGCCCGGTCCGCCGCCGGGCCGTTCGTGAGCGCCACCCGGTCCGGTTCCGCGGCCGACGGCGGGCATTCCGCGCGCCGGGCCCGGCGGGCCGCCCACCAGCGTTCGGCCAGGCCGACGACGAGGAAGGTCATCCCGACGTACGCCCAGCCGACCAACACATCGATCATGTAGTGCTCACCGCTGTAGACCAGGGTGAAGGTCATCGCCAGCGGGTACGCCAGCAGCAGCGGCCACCAGCGCCGCCGGGTGGAACCGAGGAAGAACAGCACCACGAAGAGGGCGAACGCGGTGTGCAGGGAGGGCATCGCGGCCACCGGGTTGGCGGCGACCTGCCCGGCGTTGAGCACGTTGCCGGCGCCGTGCATGCCGAACGCCTTCCAGCCCCGGGTGGAGATCCGGGCGACCTCGGTGAGCAGGCCGTTCTGCCCGGCCCACCAGGGCGGCGCGGCCGGGTAGAGGAAGTAGGTGACCAGGCCGGCGGCGCAGAGGAACCCCCAGCGCCGCATGTACGCGGCCCAGCGCTTCCGGTCGCGTAGCCAGAGCACCGCGGCGGCGGCCAGGGTCACCACGAAGTGGGAGAAGTAGACCCAGCTGACCAGCACGTCCCACCAGTGCACCCCGGGCCGGTAGAGGTGCTGCTGCAGCCAGACGGTGGGCACCTCGCCGCCGGTGGCCCAGCCGAACAGGAAGCGGTCCGCGACGATCAGCTCCATCGCGTGCGGCGTCTCCCCGTTGTCCGCGAACCCCCGGGTGAGGTTGTACCCGGCGAGCAGCAGCACCACCGGGATCCAGTCCCGGGCGAACCGCAGGTGGCTGCGCCACGGCCGGGCGGAATTCCAGGCGACGGTGGCCGCCCAGATCCAGAGGAAGGCGTACGCCGGGTCGGTGGGCAGGCCGATGGCGAACCAGCCGGCCACGAACGCCACCGCCCAGATCGCCATGGCGACGACACGGCGACGCCCGCCGTCGGGCGACGCGGCCGGGCCGGTCCGGGCGGGGGGCTGGGGATCTGTCACGACTGCCATCGCGGTCAAGGTTAACGGCGGCCGACGGATGCGCCGACGCCGACCACCTGCCGGCGCCCGGCCCGGGCGGCGACCGGCGCGTTCACCCGCGTCGGTCGGGCCCGCCCGCGGCGCCGTGGTTCCGGACGCCCGGGTCGACGGCCGGCCCCCGGGACCGGTACGGCCGACCCGGCGGCGGTCCCGCCGGCAACCCGGCGGTCGATCTCGCCGATGGCCGCGCCGGGGCAGCCACCGGTTGTCGCCCGGCGTCGCCCGGACGGCGGGCGAGCCCCTCCGCTGAAGCCATGCACGAGCCGCCGGAGCCCTCCTTCGCGCCGGGCCTGACCGCCCGGGTCGAGCTGACCGTCACCGACGCCGACACCGCGCAGGCGGTGGGCTCCGGGGACGTGCCGGTGCTCGGCACCCCCCGGGTGCTGGCCCTGGCCGAGGCGGCGACCGTGGCCGCGACCGCCACCCGGATGCCGGCCGGGCAGACCACCGTCGGGCTGCGGGTCGAGCTGGATCACCGGGCCCCCACGCCGGTCGGCCGGACGGTGGTCGCGCAGGCCCGCCTCGCCAAGGTCGACGGTCGACGAGTGGTGTTCGAGGTGACCGTCGCCGACGACGGGGAGACCGTGGCCGAGGGGCGGATCGAGCGGGTGCTGGTCGACCGGCAGCGCTTCGTCGAGCGCGCCTCGCGGGCGTCATGACCGGCCGCTTCGTCGAGGTCGCCGACGGCGTCCACGTGCTGCGGGAGCCGCTGCTCCGGGTGAACGTGACGCTGGTGGTCGGTGACGACGCGGCACTGCTGGTCGACACCCTCTCCACCGCGGGTCAGGCCCGCGACCTGGCCGTCGCGGCCCGGGCGGTCACCCCGCACCCGTGGATCGTGGTCAACACCCACCACCACTTCGACCACTGCTTCGGCAACGCCACCCTGGCCGCCGACCCGTCCCGCCCGGTGTACGCGCACGAGCTGGCCGCCGCGGCGCTGCGCGAACGCCCCGACGAGCTGCGCCGGGCCGCGTACGAGGAGATGCGCGAGGAGCGGCCGGCGCTCGCCGCCGAGCTGGCCGACACGGTGCTGCTCGCCCCGACGCACACGGTGCACACCGAGACGGTGCTGGACGTCGGCGGCCGGCGGGTGGTGCTGCGCCACCCGGGGCACGGGCACACCGACGCCGACCTGGTGGTGCACGTACCCGACGCGGACGTGCTGGTCGCCGGTGACCTGGTGGAGCAGAGCGGGCCGCCGGCCTTCGAGGAGTCGTACCCGCTGCAGTGGCCGGACGCGGTCGCCGACCTGCTCCGGCTCGCCACCCCCGCGACGGTGGTGGTGCCCGGGCACGGCGACCTGGTCGACGTCGAGTTCGTCCGCGCCCAGCACGCCCAGCTCGTCGAGCAGGCCTGGATGATCCGCGCCGGAAACACCGGCAGCGCCCCGCCCGAGCGGGTGGCCGCGGAGTCCCCGTTCGGCGCCCGCCCCGGCCTGATCGCCGCCCGCCGCGGCTACGCCGAACTAGACGGCACCCCCTAACCCCCCCCCCACCCCCGTCACACCCCCACCCCGCCCGCGATCTTGCGGTTTGGGCCGGGGCGTGGGGTC